>CBFGVM010000050.1:0-14829 GCA_965652015.1 uncultured Alphaproteobacteria bacterium | reverse complement strand
CCCCGCGTGCGGAGGAGGGTTAGGGAGGGGGCATGCAAAAAGATTCATGCGCAGTCGCTCACCCCCTCCCCACCCCTCCCCCGCGTGCGGGGGAGGGAGCAGACCGAGTTCGCCGCTCGTGCTGATGCCTATCCGCACGACCAGCACTACAGGCCGACACTGCTTTGCATGATGCCGCCGTCCGCGAAGATCGTGGTCGCGGTGAGATAGCTGGCGCCGTCACCGGCAAGGAACGCGACCACGCTGGCAATCTCCTCCGGGCGCGCCATGCGCCCGAGCGGGATCGCCGCGTCGAGCTGCGCAAGCTTGGCCGGATCGTCCATCGTGCTGAGATTGATCGGCGTCGCCACCGCGCCCGGACCGACACCGACCACGAGGACGTTGTGCTTGGCGAGCTCGACGCCGGCAGTGCGCGTGAGCATCCGCATGCCGCCCTTTGCCAGGCAGTAGGCCGTGTTGCCGGGCATGGGCCAATCCTCGTGCACCGACGTGATGTTGATGATGCGCCCGCCCCCGCCCTGCTTGATCATCTGCTTGGCTGCGATTTGCGTGCCGAAGAATGCGCTCTTGAGGTTGATCGCCAGCACGCGGTCATACTGGGACTCGGTCGTGTCGAGCACCGAAGTGCGCGTCTCGATACCCGCGTTGTTGACCATGACGTCCAGGCGGCCGAACGTGCTGACTGCCGCATCGACCAGCTTCTGGAGTTCGGCAAGCTTGCTCACGTCAGCCTCGACGCCGGTGCACTGCGTGCCGAGTTTCGCGATCTGCCGCTCCAGCGCTTCGGTCGCCTCCGGATGCACCACGTAGTCGATGACGATGCTGGCCCCTTGGCGCGCGAGTTCCAGGACGATCGCCTGGCCGATCCCGCTGTTGCCGCCGGTGACGATGGCAACCTTGTTCTTCAGCGACATGCTCGATGTCCTCAATGACGAGTTGGATTTTGCAGCCCCTCACAGATGAACCAGCTCGGCCGAGGCCGGTTCCGTGCGCTTTACCCGCCCACTCGGTCGTTCCGCGAGCTGGCTGATGAGATTCGCGATCAGTCCGGTCCAACCGGTCTGGTGCGATGCACCGCAGCCGCGGCCGTTGTCGCCGTGGAAGTATTCATGAAACAGGATGTAGTCCCTGAAGTGGGGGTCGGTCTGGAATTTTTCGTAGCCGCCGAAAACCGGACGCCGCCCGTCGGGCCCGCGCACAAACAGCTTGAGCACACGGCGGCACAGTTCGTCCGCGATCTCGTTCAGGGTCAGCATGACGCCGGAGCCGGTCGGGCACTCGATCTTCAGACCGTCGCCATAGAACAGATAGAACCGCCGCAAGTTCTCGATCAGCAGATAGTTGACCGGCATCCACACGGGCCCGCGCCAATTCGAGTTACCTCCGAAGACGCCGCTTTCCGACTCACCCGGCTCGTATCTCACCCGGTAATGAACGCCGTCGTATTCGAAGTCGTAAGGATGATCGAGGTAGCTGCGGGAGAGCGCTCTCACGCCGTAGGGCGAGAGAAACTCGGACTCATCGAGCATGCGCCGCAAAATCTTGGTCATGCGGAAGACGCGCGCCAAGGCAATCAGCCGCCGGCCCTGCTGCCCCGCCTCAAAAAAACGTGACACCTGACCCACCAGGTCCGGCCGCCGCTCGCGGTAGAGCTCGAATTTGCGCCAAAGCTCGGGCATGTCGTCGACCGCATTCTCCTCGACAGCGCCCACCGCAAATAGCGGGATCAATCCGACCATCGAACGCAGCCGCAGCGGGATTTTATTTCCGCACGGCATCGAGAGCACATCGTAAAAGAAATTGTCCTGATCATCCCACAGCCCGATTCCCTTCTTGCCCATATCGGTCATTGCGCCAGCGATGTGCAGGAAATGGTCGAGAAATTTGATGGCCATGTCCTCGTAGGCAGGATCATGCCGGCTCAGCTCGAACGACATGCGCAGCATGTTGAGACAGAACATCGCCATCCAGGCGGTGCCGTCGGATTGCTCGATGTAGCCGCCGGTGGGCAGCGGCCGCGAACGGTCGAACACGCCGATGTTATCGAGCCCGAGAAAACCGCCCTCGAAGATGTTCAAGCCTTGCGGATCCTTGCGGTTCACCCACCAGGTGAAATTCAACAGCAGCTTGTGGAAAAGCCGTTGCAGGAACTCGTAATCGCCTTTGCCGCCGGTTCGATTGCGGTCGTTCTCAAAGACGCGCATTGCCGCCCAAGCGTGCACCGGCGGATTGACGTCGCCGAACGCCCATTCATAGGCCGGCAACTCGCCGTTGGGGTGCATCAGCCGCACTTCGCACAGCAGCAACAACTGCGCCTTGGCGAAATCGGGATCGATCAGTGAGAGCGTGACGCAGTGGAAGGCAAGGTCCCAGGCGGCAAACCAGGGATATTCCCACTTGTCCGGCATGGCGATGACGTCCTCGGCGATGAGGTGCGTCCAATCGCAGTTGCGGCCGTGCTTGCGGCCTTCGGGCGGCGGCGGTTGCAGCGGATCGCCATTGAGCCATTCGCGTACGTTGAAATCATAGAATTGTTTGTTCCACAGCATCCCGGCAAAGGCCTGCCGCTGGATCCTGCGTATGTCTTCGTCGGCAATGTCCTTCTGCAGGTCGGCGTAGAAAGCGTGCGCCTCCTTCAGCCGCTGCGCGACGGTGCCATCGAAGCGCAAGAAACCATCCGCCCGCGACTCGCCCGCGCGCAGCCGCAGGCGGATCGTGGTGCTGCCGTGGGCGGCAATCGTGCGCACATAGAGCCCGCATGCCTTGGTGCCTTCACTCGCGGGATTTACCGCCTCGCTGCGACCGTGGACAACGTATTCGTGAAAGGAATCCTTGCAGTAACCCCGCGCGCCGCTCGACCCGAACAGTCGCGCGAAGTTCGTCTCGTTGTCGCAGAACAGCAGGCGATCCGGCGCTTCGAATTCGATGGTATAGGCGCCGAGCTTGTCGTGCTGCGCCTGCACGACACCATCGGCTTGAAGTTTCAATGAGGGTTTTTTGACGCCTGGCGCCCAACTCCAGATATTGCGGAACCAGACTTGCGGCAGGACATGGATGGACGCCTGCTCTGCGCCGCGGTTGTGGACGGTGACGCGCATCAGCACATCGTCTGCGTCCGCTTTGGCATATTCGATCTCGATATCGAAGTATTTGTCGCCGTCGAAAATGCCGGTATCGATCAGCTCGAACTCCATCGCAGCGGTACCGCGCCGGCGGGCATTCTCTTCGAGCAACCACTCGTACGGATAAGCCGCTTGCGGCAGCTTGTAGAGCATGCGCGCGTAGGCATAGCTGGGGACCGCATCGAGGTAGTAGTACAACTCCTTGACGTCCTCGCCGTGGTTGCCCTCTTCGTTCGTCAGGCCGAACAACCGTTCCTTCAGAATCGGATCACGGCCGTTCCACAGCGCGATCGACAGACAGAGCAACTGCTGGTCGTCGCAGAACCCTGCGATGCCGTCCTCGCCCCAGCGATAGGCGCGGCTGCGCGCTTGGTCGTGAGTGAGGTAATCCCAGGCGGTGCCGAAAGGGCTGTAGTCCTCGCGCACGGTGCCCCACTGCCGCTCGCTGACATATGGGCCCCAGTGCCGCCAGTTCTTTGTGCCGGCGCGGCTCTGCTCGATACGCTGGCGTTCGGCGTCAACAATCTGCGGCATCGGTGATCGACTCCAATGCTTCGTTCATCGGCTCGCTCAAGCGCGCACCCTCGGCCTCACGCAGCACTCGCCATGCATCGAGCGTGCAGGCGACCGACCATGCCTGCACGGGCGCCCCGCGCGGCTGATGCGGGGGATCTCCGTCGAAAATCTCCCCGATCGTGCCCACCGCCTGGTCCTCGAGTGCATCGCTTATCGCCGCCAGCAGATCTAAAGCAGCCTTGGCGTTGCCGGAGAAGCGATAGGTTGCGAGGCAGAACGGTCCCAGCAACCAGGGCCAAACCGGGCCTTGGTGGTAGCCGCCGTCACGTTCCAAAACCCCACCGCCGTAATGCGGGTGGTACGCGGGACTTCCGGGCGCAAGCGAGCGCAGCCCGTAGGCGGTGAGAAGATGGCGCCGGCACGCCCGCACGACACTGCCCTGGTCGGCGGCAGCGAGCGGGCTGTGCGGCAGGCTCACCGCGAATATCTGGTTTGGCCGGATGCTGGCATCGTCGCCGTTGGGGCCATCGATCACGTCGTACAAACCGTGACCGTCAGCGCGCACGAAGCGCGCAAAGCTGCGTTGGGCGGCGTCCGCCGAAGCACTGAAGGGGTCCGGCTCTCCCAAAATTTTTGCGAACGCGCTCATGACCCGCAAGGCGTTGTACCACAGCGCATTAATTTCGACCGGCTTGCCGATGCGGGGCGTGACCACCCAATCGCCTACCTTCGCATCCATCCAAGTCAGTTGCACGCCCGCCACCCCGGCTTTGAGCAGGCCGTCCGCGTGATCGACGGCAATACCGTAGCGTGTTCCCTTCTCGTGCCATTCGATCATGTCGCGCAGGACCGGAAACACCTCGCGCAGCGCGGCGACATCTTTAGTCGCCTCGAAATAGGCCCGCCACGCTTCGAAAAACCACAACGAGGCATCTGCGGTGTTGTAGTCGGCGCGCTCGCCAGCCCCGGGGAATACGTTGGGCAGCATGCCCTCGCTGACGAAGCTCGCGAATGTTGCAAGGATGCGGCGGGCGATCTGCGGCCGTGCGGTGGCCAGCGTCAGGCCCGGCAGGCTGATCATGGTGTCGCGACCCCAGTCGCCGAACCACGGGTAGCCAGCGATGACCGACTTGCCGTCGGGCACGCTCGCAAGTGGGCGGGCAAAAATGAAGGTATCGGCTGCCAATGCAAGCCGCGCGATCCACGGCGGCGCGTCGCGCATTGCGGCATTGCCGGCGAGCGCGGTGGAGACGATGTTGCGGTCATGATCGAGACGGTGGGCAAGCGCTGCCTCGAGATCGCTCGAGGGTTCTGCGTCGAGGCTCGCGACAATACCGCGCCATTGTCCCGGCACGAGCGGCAGCGTGGCTTCGCCAACGCACAGATGATGATCGATCGACCCGAGGCCGCGTTGCGCTTCCATCGGAAGATCGAAATCCCGGTACCAATCATGTTTCGGCACGATCGTGCCGCCCGGCGCCCGAATGGTCAGGGAAAAGAGGCCTGCGTCGGTAATCAACAGGCTCTCGTCCTTGGCGGCGATCTCGGGCGCAAAGGCTCCTACCGTGGTGGTGCCGTGGTGATCGCGATCATTGGCGAGCAGCGTGACGCGCAACGACAACGCATGCTCCGGCGGCTCCGCCTGTGGCCGCAGCCGCCAGGCGGCATAGGTCGTATGGCCCCCCGGTTCCATCCAGATGCGCGCCTCGATCCGATGCTCGCCGATCTCGTAGGTCCAAACGGGAACCGAGTAGTCGAGGTAAAAGCTGCCGATGCGGATATAACCCGGAGGCGAGATCGCGCCGCTCTTCCATCGGTTGGTGAATAGCGGCCAGGAGCGGTCGCTTTCGATCACGGTCGCATCGGCCTTGGCGAGGATCAGCCGCCGTCCGAGCGGTGATGCGATCGGCGCGATAAGCAGTCCGTGATAGCGCCTGGTCAAGCTGCCGGCGATCGTGCCGCCGGCATAGCCGCCGAGCCCATTGGCGATCCACCATTCGCGCCGCTCGGCTTGGATGAGATCGCCGCAGATGGCGCGCGTGAACCGGATCGGGCATGGAGCCGCAATAGATCGGGCGCGCGAGATCGAGCGCGGCTGGTGCAAGGGCCCGCCCCGCTCCGTGTCCGGCTCCTTCATCATCCGCGACCCTATCGCGCCTACCGCGGCTTCAAGGAGAAGGCGGTGCGCAGCGAAGTCACCCGCGCATCGGCGGCGATGTAGAGAAAGCCCCCGGCCAGCCCGAAATTCTTCAGGAACGGCCAGAAGTTCTGACTCCATTGAGCGCCGTTGAAGGGAAAGCTCCAGAAGTTGTGGAACAGGACGGCGGTGACGATCACATAGAAGACGAACAAGAGCGCCGCCTGCCGGCGATAAAAATCGAAGAGAATGCAGATCGGCCCGAGGACCTCGAGCATGCCGCCGAGCACCAGCAACGTCGCAGCCATCATGTCCGGCAGTGCGATCAATCCGTGCCCCGCCTGCGCCATCGCCGACTGGTGATTGATAATCTTGTCGAGCGCACTGAACGGAAAAATCAGCACCAGACAAAGCCTAGCGATGAAGTCGAGGATACGATTCTCGTGAGTCATAGGTCGGCTCCCGGAACTGGCAGGGACGTTCGCTGGCTATTCCTCGACCAGGCGCAGCGCGTGACCGTTGGGGTCACGGATCATCACTGCTTTTTTGAACCCGAGCTTGGCCTGCGCCTCCGGTGGGATAGTCACCAAGTTCGAGCTGATGAACGGCGCACCAGCCTGGCGCAATCGGCCGACGAGCGCCTGGATATTCCGGCTCACCAGCGTCGGCTGCCAATGCCACAGATCGTTGGACTTGGTCTCGGCGGGCATCACCCGCCCGCCGGGAGGCGACTTGTACTCGAGGAATTCGACGTGCGGTGGCGCCGAGGGCGGCAACATCGCCGTCACGAGGCAGGTGTCATTGAGCAGCCCGTCCAGCACGTCCTGCGTCGGTCCACTGTTCAAGGTGGTGACGCCCACGCCGAAGCCGAGCAGATCCCGGTAGAACGTCACGCCCTTGTCGGTGCTGGGCACGGTCATTGCGGTATGGTCGATGCCGCGAAAGAGCTTGTCGCTGGGCTTCTGCCACGATGGGTTACCTTTGCCCGCCGGGAAATAGATCAACTCGAGCGGATGACGCTCCGGGTCGTGAAACTTGATCGCCTTGATGCCGGCCGCCCCGACATTGGATGGCGGGATGGTGATGGGATGCGAGGAGATCTGCCGCACATTGTTGTCTTGCAGGACTTTGTAGGCCGCATCCATGTCGCTCACGACGATGGCCATGTGCTGGAACCAGGCGTCGTTGCTGTTGGACCACACCGGGATGAACCGGCCAGTGGGGGGCGAGACGTACTGAGTCAATTCGATAATCTGCTCACCGAGCCTCATCTGTACGATTCGCATATTGGCGTTAAAGACGCCGACGAGAGCATCGTATTCAGTGCCGACGACGCGAAAATCGGCGAGCTTCTCGAACTGCAGCACGTTGGCGAAGAAGTTCGTCGCACGCTCGATATCCCCGACAGTGAAGCCAATCGTCTTGATTCGCTCCACCGCACCCGAGCGGTCCTGCGCGTACGCGAGACTCGACCATACGATCAAAAGCACGATGGCGCCCGCCGCCAGCCAGGCCGAGGGCTTGAGCATCCGCGCGGGCGCTGGTTTGCGCATGTGATCGGCAACGGTCATTCTGCTGCCTTTCCAAGCGAGACGTTTCCGGAACGCTGCTCGCAGGGCTTCTCCGCGCGTTCGAGATTATGCGCCGTATTGACGAGCGCGATGTGGGAGAAGGCCTGCGGAAAATTCCCCAACTGCCGCTTTGCGGCGGGATCATACTCTTCCGAGAGCAGCCCCAGATCGTTGCGTAATGCGAGAAGCCGCTCGAACAGTCTGCGGGCGTCTTCCTCCCGGCCGAGCAGGACGTAAGCGTCGGCCAGCCAGAAGCTGCAGGCCAGGAAAGCGCCCTCTCCCGGCGGAAGACCATCTTCGGTCACGCTCGTGTCGTAGCGGAGAACGACGCCGTTCCTTACGAGCCTGCGCTCGATCGCCTCCACCGTGCGCTGCACGCGTGCATCTCCCGGCGGCAAGAAGCCGACCACCGGGATCAGCAGCGCGCTGGCATCCAAGTGCTCCGATCCGTAGGCCTGGACAAAGGCGCCCAGATGGGGATTGAAGGCCTTTTCGCAAACCTCGGCATGGATGTCGGCGCGAAGTTTGCGCCAACGATCAACCGGCGCTTCGAGACCGAAGGCCTCCGCATCCTTGATCGCGCGGTCGAATGCGACCCATGCCATCACCTTCGAATAAGTAAAGTGCTGACGTCCCCCTCGGACCTCCCAGATACCCTCGTCCGGCGACGACCATATCTTTTCGAGATGGTCCAGAAGCGCACGCTGAAAGTCCCATCCTTCCGCAGAATATTGAAGTCCCCCGGCCCGCGCCTGATACATCGCGTCCACGACCTCGCCGAAGACGTCGAGCTGTAATTGATCCGAGGCGGCATTGCCGATCCGCACCGGCTTCGAGCCCTGGTAGCCGGAAAGCCAGGGGACTTCCCACTCCGTGAGGCGCTTCTCACCGGCGAGTCCGTACATGATCTGAATCTGCGATGGGCTTCCGGCAGCGGCGCGCAGCAGCCAATCACGCCAACTGCGCGCTTCGTCGTAATATCCCCCATTCATGAAAGCGAGCAGCGTAAGCGTTGCGTCGCGCAGCCAGCAGAAGCGGTAATCCCAATTGCGCGGGCCGCCAATCTGCTCCGGCAGCGAGGTGGTCGGCGCCGCCACGATTCCGCCGGTTGGCTCATAGGTCAGAGCCTTTAGCGTGATGAGCGAGCGGCACGAGGCGTCCGCATAGGCGCCCGTGCTTTGATGGATGCCCGCCCAATCCTCCCAGAACGATTGCGTCTGCCGCAGGGCATCCTGTGGATCGATCGGCTCAGGGACCGGCAGGTGGGATGCCGTATATGTGAGAACAAATGCAATGGTCTGCCCGGCCGCGACGGTGAAGTCGCCGACGGTGGTCAACCCCTTCCCGCGAAGCTCGACGGGGGATCGCAAGACAACCATGTCAGGACCGGAAATCGCCAGCAGATCTCCCGCTTCGGTCCGCCTCACCCACGGGACCGAGGCGCCGTAGTCGAAACGGATGATCAACTCGGTCGTCATCGGGACGCTGCCGCGTTTGCCAACAACGAGCCGCACCAGGTGCGAGGTGCGCCCGCGCAAGGGCATGAAATCGATCAGCAGGACCTCGCCGTCCGCCGTGACGAAACTCGTCTCCAGTATCAGCGTATTGGGCCTGTACCGACGCGTCGTGCGCGTATTGCCTTGCGCCGGCGCGACAAGCCACCGTCCGTTGTTGGTATCGCCGAGGAGCGCGGCGAAGCACGCATCGGAATCGAACCGCGGCCAACATAGCCAATCGATCGAGCCGGTCTTGCACACCAGTGCGGCCGTCTCGCAATCGCCGATCAACCCATAATCTTCGATAGGGCTTGCACTCATGAGCACGGCCTAGGGAATGCCCAATGGAACGACACGTCGCGACGAAGATATGCGGGCCTCACGGCGCCTGGCCTCAATTCGAGACCGTTAGCCCCTCGCATCAATCCAGCTTCACGTTGGCTGTCTTGATGACCTTGGCCCAGCGCTCGACCTCCTCGCGCATATAGGCCGCGGTCGCCTGCGGCGTTCCGCCGATGGGCTCGGCCGATAGCTGGGCGAGACGCTCGCGGATGTCGCGCTCGCGCAGCGCCTCATTCATGTCGGCATTGATCTTGTCGATGATCGCCCGCGGCGTCTTCGGCGGCGCCACGATGGCGAACCAGGCCGCGGATTCGAAACCGGGAAGCGTCTCGGCGATCGTCGGCACGTCCGGCAGCGCGGCCGTACGATTGGAAGTGGCGACGCCCAAGAGCTTGAGCTGACCGCCTCTCACGAGCGCCAGCGAGACGCCGAGATTGTCGAACATGAGATCGACGGTGCCCGCCACGAGATCGGTCAGCGCGGGCGCCGAGCCCCGGTACGGGACCTGCTGGAACTTGACCCCGGCCATCAGCTGGAACAGCTCGGACGTCAAATGCGATGTGGTCCCGTTGCCTTGGGTGGCGCAGGTGAGCTTGCCGGGATTGGCCTTGGCGTAGGCGATGACGTCCGCGACGCTCGCGAAGGGCAGTTTGGCGTTGACCACGAGCGCGTTCGGCACCCGGCCCATGATGACGATGGGCACGAACTCGGTCGGGTCGTAGCCGAGCCGGGGATAGAGGTTGTGATTGATCACGAGCGGCGGCGGCGGCGCGGCGAGCAGCGTGTATCCGTCAGGCTCGGCCTTGGCGACAGCTTCGGCGCCAATGTTGCCGGCGGCGCCGGTGCGGTTCTCGATCACCACCGGCTGCCCCCACTTCTTCGTCAGCCACTCGGTGAAGATGCGCGGCATAACGTCGGCGGTGCCGCCGGCGGGGAACGGCACGATGATCTTGACGGCACGCGAGGGATAATCCTGCGCATGCGCCGCAGGCCATGCCGCCATGGCGACGAGCGCGAGCGCGGCGGCGACGCCGATTCCGGACCACCGCAAACATCGACGGCGAGCGTCGACACAGGTGAACGCCATCAGTGCCTCCTCATGACTCCGACCCAATTGCCTCGCGGTCCCTCTATTGCCGTCGTTCCCGCGACAGCGGGAACTCATATCCCAGAGGCGGTGGTTATGGGTCCCCGCTGTCGCGGGGACGACAGACCTTGCTGTTCCAAATCATTCGATGACAATTTTGGCGGCCTCGATCACCGGCCCCCAAGTTTCGAGACTTTGATGGATTAGCTCGCGCATCTGGTCCGGCGTGCTGGCGAGCGGATCGGCTTCGAGCGCGCGGATGCGCGCGCGCAATTCGGGATCTCGAAATCCCTGCGAGATCGCCTGGTATACTTTCCCGGTGATCTCCTTCGGCGTGCCGGGCGGCGCCGCCACCGCCATCCAGGTATCGGCATAGACGCCGGGCAATGTGTCCGCAATGGTCGCGACTCCCGGGTAATCCTTGAGCCGCTCGCGGCTACCGGTGGCGAGCAACTTGAGCTTGCCCGCGTCGATGTTCGACTTGTTGGCGAGCAGATAATCCGGCACCAGATCGATGTTTCCGGCGAGCAGGTCGTTGATGGCGGGGGCGCTGCCCCGATAGGGAATTTCCGTCATGCGGAAGTTGCCCTTGAGCATCAACAGTTCGCCCAGGAGGTGCCCGGTCTGGCCTTTGCCCTGGTGTCCGTAATTGATCTTGCCGGGATTGGCGCGCGCGTAGGCGATGAGGTCGGGCAAGTTGCCGAAGGGCACGCCGGAGCGCGCGATCAGAATGAGCGGATAGGTGGCGAGCACGCTGATCGGCTCGAGTCCGCGCGTGTCGAACGATGCCTTCGAAAAGAGCAGGTGCGTGACGCTGAAGGTGAGTTGGGCCGCACACAGGAGCGTGTAGCCGTCGGGCGGCGCACGCAATACCGCCTCCGTGCCGACGCGGCCGCCGGCGCCGCCAGGGCGGTTCTCGACGACGACCTGCTGACCGAGATTGCTGCCCGCCTTGTCGGCGGCGAAGCGGCACAGCAGGTCAGCCGTGCCGCCGGCCGGGTAAGGAACGACGAGCGTGACAACGCGGTTTGGATAGCTGCTCTGCGCATGCGCGGCAGAGATCGCCGATGCGATGAGAAGCGCGCCGCAGACGCTGCGGGACAACATGTTCATTCGTAGAACTCGGGCGACATCTTCTGGCCGTCGCGCTGGGCTTTGTCGTGATTGATCCAGAGCTGCGCCTTTTCTTTGGCCATGACGTCGGCCATGCGCTGCATCGAGCTTGCGGTCTTGTCCTTGTTGTCGTTGTTCTCCGGCACGCGCCGATTCTCCCAATTGTCCTTGAAATGCACGGCATCGCCCGAGAGCAGCACGGCGCCGGTCTTCGGGAGTTTGACCAACAGGCTCTGATGTCCGGGCGTATGTCCGGGCGTTGCGATGATGACGACGCTGCCGTCGCCGAAAACATCGTGATCGCCCTCGAGCTTGGATACGGGATGCTCCGGCTTAAAGCGCGGACCCACGGGCGATGGCCACTCGTACTCGGCTTTCTGCACCAGCAGCATGCTCTGCGGGAACATCGTCACGTTGCCGATGTGGTCGGGATGGGTGTGCGAGACCGCGACATATTTAATGTCGGCGGGTTTCAGGCCGAGCTGATCGAGCTGTGCGGCCAGCGTTTTCGGGCGCCGCCAGTGGGTCATGCGCGGATCGGCGGGCCGCTGGCCCTCGGGCATGGCGGCAATGGCATCGGCCACGCCGGTGTCCCAGAGAAGCCAACCTTGCGCGTGCTTGATCAGATAACAGCTATCGACGAAGTCCATCGACTTCCCCGCGTTCACGCCGGGCGACCAGCGCGAAATGTCGCCGGCTACTCCCTCGCCGCAATTGAGGATGTAGAGACGCTCGACCCCCGCTTTGCCGCCTTGCGCAAAGGCTGGTGTCATCACGAGCAAAGCGGCCAGCGTCGCAGCAGGCGCGAGACAAAGCTGTATCCGTTTCATGACGTTCCTTCTGCCGCTCTTTTAGCCTTGGTGCGGCGCATGCACTTGATCGAACACAATAATAACACGATCGTGAGGCGGATGGCGTACCGCCGATTTCAACTGGGCGAAGCCTCTTCTTTCGCCGCGCCCCTTCTGGTAACCATGCCGCACCGAGTTGTGAGCAAGCCACCGATCGCTCTATTCCATATGAATAGAAGCTAGACCACAACCAGGCGCCCTCCGATGTGGCGCCCCAAGACGAGGGTTCCGATGATCAGCCATTCCATCCGCGCCGCCATGCTGGCCACGGGCTTTGCGGTCGCAATGTCTTGCGCCGGCCCGTCCGCGCATGCAGCCTCGTTTGACGGCCAATGGAGCGTGCTTGTGGTCACCAGGAGCGGTGCTTGCGACCAAGCCTACCGGTATGGCGTCACGATCGTCGGCGGAGTGGTCTATTACGCAGGCGGCGGACCGGTCAGCCTGACGGGGCGTGTAGCACCGTCCGGCAACGTTACCGTGCGCGTATCCGCCGGCCCACAATACGCCATCGGCTCCGGCCGACTCTCCCGCAACAAGGGCGGCGGAAGCTGGCGCGGCCAAGGCCCGAACGGAAGCTGTGCCGGTGTGTGGACCGCGACGCGGGGTTGAGCACGCGCATCGCGCGCCGCATCAAAACTCCGTTCATTCCCACAAGAGCATCATCGCGAATGCTAAAATCGTAACACGACAACGCGTCGGAGCGACCGGAGAAGACCTTTGCACACGCTGCGCATGTGTTCCGGCCTAGCTGCCGGGCTGATTTGCATGCTGCTCCTGGCTTGCCCGCCGCTCGAGTGGACCTCGGCGCAGGCGCAGACGCACGCCGTCAAGAAGAAGTCCGACAGAAAAGCTGCCGCGCCCAAAGGTGGCGCACAGCATCAGGAAGAGCGCGCGACGTTCACGGCTCAAGATGAGGATGCCGCGGTCATTCCCGGCATTCCGAACGCGCGCGTGTGGGGGGATTCGGAGAGCGAGTTTGCGCGGGTACTGCCGCAGGCAAGCGGACCATGGCTGGCGATCTCGGGCGGCGGCTCGGACGGCGCCTACGGCGCGGGCGTCCTCACCGGCTGGAGCGAAGCGGGCACGCGGCCGGAATTCGCCGTCGTGACCGGCGTCAGCATCGGCGCGCTGATCGCGCCTTTTGCCTTTCTCGGGCCGCGATACGACGAAGACTTGCGCAAGAATTTCACCGCCATCGGCGCCGCCGATATTTTCGAAGATCGCACGACGCGCGATAGTCTGTTCGATTACTGGCCGCTCAAGCGCTTAGTCGAGCAGCGCGTGACGAAGGCCATGCTTGCCGAAATCGCCGCCGAGCACGCGCGCGGGCGGCGCCTCTTGGTTGCCACCACCAATCTCGATGCCGGGCGTCGCGTGGTGTGGAACATGGGTGCAATCGCCGCACGCGGCGAGCAGGGCCTCAAGCTGTTTCGCGACGTCCTGCTTGCGTCCTCGAGCATTCCCGGATTTTTCTCGCCGGTTGCGATCGAGGTCGAGGCGAACGGCAAGAAATTCCAGGAGTTGCACGGCGACGGCACGCTCACCGCGCCATTCTTCGTGCTCCCGGAAACGATGCTTTCGGCGCACAGCACTGCCCGCGCGCCGTTCGGACAGCTTTACCTGCTCGTCAACTCGAAGCTCGGGCCTGAGTTCAAGATGACGGACCGGAACGTTCCCGGCGTGCTCGGCCGTTCGATCAGCGTCGCGCTGACAGCCGCGCTACGTGTCGAGGTGATGCTGGTTCATGCCGCCGCGCAGCGACGCGGGATTTCGCTGCGCGTCGCCTACGTCGATCCGGCCTTCGACCACCCGAGCCGCGGCCCCTTCGACGGAAAATACATGCAGGCGCTCTATGAGGTCGGCGTCGCGGCAGGCAAGAAGGCCACCGCGTTCGGAGACGCCCTGCCGGAGCTCTCGATGCGCGGCTCGAGCAGCCAGCAGTAACCGTGCCCGCGGCTCATCTCGGCCGGTCAGTTCTCAGCCGCGCTCACTCCGCCGCCAGGCGAGCTCGCGGTTCGGTGACGCGCACCGCAATGCGCCAAGCCAGCCAAAACATCGCAAAGTAACACGCGATGAAGGTTATCAGACCGGTATAGGGCGTAGTATAGCGCTCGACCACCAAGCCCACGCCGACCGAGAGCGACTGGCCGATCAGCAAGCAAACGAGGAACGTCAACAGCAGGGTCATGGCTCACCCCCTGTGCCTTGACTGCGCGGCTACAAGATTGGGCGAGGCGCTGGAGAGGGATCAACCGCTGCGAGACGATCGGTCGCGCTTTACGGCTACGGACATGATGCCGCAGCCCACTGCGCTTGCGGCGGGCCTCCTGCGCGCGGCTGCCCCGCGGGGACTGACGTAGGCAGCGCAAAACCACTCGGTCCCCACGTCCCGTGCGCGGCATGTCGCGACGTTGGTGGAATCCCGGTTGCGCGAACCAGCGCCGCCTGAATTCATTGCTTCAGCGACCATCAAGGCGCAGGGACCTCGACACGACATCCAACCCCATCGAGAAAACGCATGAAAATTTCCCGTAGATTGTTTGTGCATCTCGGCGCGGGCGCTGCCGCGCTGCCGACCATGTCGCGCCTCGCCA
>CBFGVM010000049.1:0-14921 GCA_965652015.1 uncultured Alphaproteobacteria bacterium | reverse complement strand
AGAGAGCATTGTGACCTCTTCGTGAAAAGGTGCGAGATTGTCTTTCCGACACGACAATCTACGCTCCGGGCGCGTTCCATGCGAGGTGCCGCCGTTTGCTCCGGCCGCGCCGCGAACAAGGGGAGGCAACCGATGACGATGCATTCCGGCCGTTTTCAAATCGCAGCATTTGCGGCGACGTTCTTGCTGCTGGCGGCGCCCGAACGAGGCGCACAGGCGCAAACCGAATGGGTCAATGCGCTGCGCCAAGGCGGGTACGTGATCGTCTTCCGTCACGGCGCAACGCACCAGGACCAGGCCGACACCGATCCGCTCAATCCCAAGAACGTGGGGCAGCAGCGCCAGCTCAACGACAGCGGCCGAGCGAAAGCCAAGGAAATCGGCGACGCGTTCCGCAGGCTCAAGATTCCTGTTGGCCAAGTGCAGAGCAGCGTATTCAATCGTGCGGTCGAGACCGGCACGTTGATGAATCTGGGCGAGGTGACGGCCTCGCCCGACTTTAGCGAAGGGGGATTGGTCGTCACCCCGATCGAGAACAATCGGCGCGCCCAAGCGTTGCGCAAGCTCGCGGCAACCGTGCCGCCCGCCGGCACCAACATCGTCGTCGTCACCCACAAGCCAAATATTCTCGACGCCTTCGGCAAGGAGTGGTTCGACGTGCGCGAAGGTGAGGCGTCCGTGTTTCAGCCAGGCGGCGGCGGCTACAAATTGATCGTGCGCGTGCAGGCCGACGAGTGGAGCAAGCTGGCGCAAGCGGCACCGAATTGAGTTGCGCCATCGCTCGGCACAAATGCGGTTCGTTGCCGCGAACCGATTGCGCTTAGAATGTGTCCTTCCGCGCGCGGATCTCGGCGAACACTTTCCAAGCCGGGCTGCCCGCAAGACCGACCGACTTTGCCACTTCCGGCACGTCCGCGCGCAGAAACGGGTTCGCCGCCTTTTCCGAGCCTATGGTCGACGGAATGGTCGGTTGTTGCGCGGCGAGAACTTTTTCGACTTCCTTGTCGCGTGCGGTAAGCGCGGCGTTGGTGGGCTCGATGGTCTTGGCGAAGCGGACGTTGGCTTTCGTATATTCGTGGCCGCAGTAGATGCGCGTGTCGTCGGGCAAGCCGCGCAGCTTGAGAAGCGAGCCCCACATCATTTCCGGCGTGCCCTCGATGACGCGGCCGCAGCCGATCGAGAACAATGTGTCGCCGACGAAGGCAAGCTTGTCGGGCGCGAAGAAATAGCTGATGTGGCCCGCGGTGTGCCCCGGCGTCTCGAGCACGCGGCCTTGCAGCGAGCCGACTCGAACCTCGTCGTTTTCGCGCACGGTCGCATCCACCAGCGGAATGCGCGCGGCCTCGCCGTCAGGCGCAACGACGCGGCAACCGTGGCGCTGCTTGAGCTCAGCAATGCCGCCGGTGTGATCCGCGTGGTGATGGGTGACGAGAATATCGGTGAGCCGCCAGGCGGTCGTCTTCAGTGCGGCCTCAATCGGCGCGGCCTCCGGCGCATCGATCGCCGCCGTCGCGCCGGTTTCGGAATCGTGCAGGAGCACGCCGTAATTGTCCTTGAGACACAAAAACAAGCGGGTTTGCGCGGGCATATCATTCTCCGGACGGCATTAGCCCCGTCGGCCTATTAGGCACCCGGAACCCCAGCCCTGCCAGGGCGCCCCAAAACGACGGAAAAAGAAATTCATGCTACCTTTGTTGCATGTCCGTTGATGTCGTCGATCTGCGCAATTTCTATGCCCAGCGCCTGGGAGTCGTGGCGCGTCGCTTCGTCGGACGCGGCATTCGCCAGCGCTTTGCCGATACGCGCGGTATGAGCGTGCTGGGGATCGGCTACGCGACGCCCTATCTCGGTCTGTTTCGCGAGGAGGCGGAACGCTGCCTCGCCTTCATGCCGGCCGTGCAAGGGGTCGTCAAATGGCCGACCAACCGGCCCGGTCTCGCCGCTCTCGTCGATGAGCTGGAGATGCCGCTTACCGATTCCGCGGTCGATCGGGTGCTCCTCGTGCACGCACTCGAAACGGCACGCGACCCGATCGCCTTGCTGCGCGAGGTCTGGCGCGTGTTGGCGGCGGGCGGACGCCTCTTGATCGTGGTGCCGAACCGACGCGGAGTATGGGCCCGCCTCGACACGACGCCGTTCGGCCATGGCCGGCCCTACTCGCGCTCGCAGATCACGCAGCTGCTGCGCGAGACTTGGTTCACACCCACAGGTTGGGCGGACGCCTTGCATGTCCCGCCGGTCGCGCGTGGCTGGTTCCTACGCTCGGCCGTCGCCTGGGAGCGGGCGGGCTCGGCCGTCGCCGCGCCGTTCGCGGGCGTGCATATCGTCGAGGCGACGAAGCAGGTCTATCGTGCCATTCCCGCGCGCCGCGAGCGCGCGCGCCTGGTACCTGCGCTCGAGCCGGCACTCGTGCCTTCGCCGGGACGATAGCGCTCTGCCGGTCTCGCGCCGGCAATTCATTACGTGACGAGAAGATACCGCGCAGATCGAGGTTTGATCATCACTCGCCGCGCGCGGAAGGTTCGTTTCCGCCGTCGCCGCCGCCGCCCTGCATGTCCGGACGCGGTCCGCGGTGACGGCGCCGACGCCGGTGCAGCGGAAAGCGGTCGGGCTGATTATCGTGGCCGTTTTGGCCCTGCTGACCTTGGTGCGGCTGTTGCTGCTGCCCGCCGGTGATGAAGGAAGGCAACCGGTCCACGTCACCATCGCCGGGCGCATGCCCCTGCGGTGGCCGCCCCTGGTGTGGATGGCGCTGCTGATGCTGCGGGAAAGGTTGCGCGTCGCGAGGAATGTAGGGTTGCGGCTCGCGGGTACCGTAAGGCGAATCGGAGGCGCCGCTCACCGACGCTTGTCCATCGTCGTCACTGTCGTCGAAGTTACCCTCGCGCGCCGCGGGCTGTTCGTTCTCGGGACGCGAGAAGTGCGGATTGTTCTGCCGGAACTGCTCCTGCGCCGCCGCGATCACGCGATAATAATGCTCGGCGTGCTGATAGTAATTCTCCGCGGAGATCGGATCTCCCGAGGTCAGCGCGTCCCGTGCAAGTTGGACATATTTTTCTGCAATGTGAGATGGGTTTCCGCGAATCTTTACATCCGGGCCGTTCGATTCGTATACGCGCACCATCGGATTATGGCTCTTGCGGTGATTGTTGCGTCCGCGCATGCGCTTGTTTTGACCGTTTCTCATGACTCGCCTGTTGCCAACCCCTTCATTGTGGCGGCTGCTGCCGCCGTGCCTTCACCAAATCCTCGCTACTCCCTCGCGCGAGTACGCAAAACAACCGCGTCCTCGCCCGTTCAAGCAGGAGGCAACTGCGGCGTGTCGCCGCAATCTCACATTCCGTGTCGCGAAGCAGCAACCCCTTGTCCGCGGCATACCGCGGCGTTGCCCAGCTCTTCCTCACAAGCATGTCCGCGTCGCCCGCGGATCAGCACCGAACCGATGAAACATCCAATCCCGATTGGGCGAACCACTTGCCGGGTCATCCGGCGTCCTTCGTTCGCTTCGTCCGCACCGTCGGCTCTCCGCAGTCCTGCTCCGGGGCTCGCTATCGGCGCTCAACTCGCTCGGGGTCGATTCCGTGGGCGAAACCTAGTCGTTCTTGCTGCACAATCCAAGAGCTTTTTTTCGTACCGGGAGTGTGGACCCCTCATGCGGCCCCCGCATAACCACGGCCCGGGTTATGCCTGAAAGATCGTGTCGCGCCGCGACCGGCTCAAGCCCCGTGGCGGCGAAGATCGAGGTTACGGCGCCAAGCTGGCCCTGTCCCAGTTCGAGCACCAAAATGCCGTCAGGCGCGAGTAGGCGCCTGACATCGGATGCAATGGCGCGATAGCCATCGAGCCCGTCGGGTCCGCCGTTGAGCGCGCGTTGCGGATCAAAGTCGCGCACTTCGGCCTGCAGTCCCGCAATGTCGCCACGCGCAACGTACGGGGGATTGGAAACGAGCACGTCGGCCGGCCCCTTCAGTGCCGTCCCATAGTCGCAGGCCACGAACGAAGCACGGGCGGAAAGGCCGAGCGCGGCAGCGTTGTCGCGGGCGCAACGCAGCGCCGTGAAGCTGACATCGGTGCCGATGCCATAAGCGCCCGGCAGCTCGCAGAGCAGGGCCAGCAGCAGCACTCCCGAGCCAGTCCCGAGATCAACGATGCGCAACTCGCGCGATTTCTGATTGTCGCAATGGAGCGCGCCCAGCGCCGCTTCGACCACGGTCTCGGTTTCCGGCCGAGGCAGGAGGGTTTCGGCATTGATCTTGAACGGCAGTCCCCAGAACTCCTTGCGGCCGAGGATGCGCGCGACCGGTTCGCGGGCAAGCCGCCGCGCCGAAAGTTCGGCGATGACACCTGCCTCCTCGGCGGTGAGCACACGGTTCGACTGCGCGGCAAGCGCCGTGTGATCGAGGCCGAGCACGTGGCCGACAATGATGCGCGCATCCAGTTCGGGCGCGTCGAGACCAAGCTGGCGAAACTCGCGCGCCAGCTGCCGCCGCGCCGCGGCGATCGAGTCGCCCGCGGATGCGTCGGCTGCCGTGTCGGCGAGTGGCAGTCCGGCACTTGTGATGCCGGCCCTTGTCATGACGTGCCCTCGGCCGCCAGCAATTCCGCCTGGTGCTCGGTCACCAACGCGTCGATGACCTCGCCGAGCGCCTCGCCTTCGATCACCTGCGGCAGCTTGTAGAGCGTGAGATTGATCCGGTGATCGCTCACGCGCCCTTGCGGAAAGTTATAGGTGCGGATGCGCTCGGAGCGGTCGCCGGAACCGACCTGGCCGCGACGCTCGGCGGCACGCGCGGCATCCCGCTTCTGACGCTCGAAGTCGTAGAGCCGGGCGCGCAAAACCGCCATCGCCTTGGCGCGATTTCTGTGCTGCGAACGGTCTTCCTGCATCATGACCACGATGCCGGTGGGGATGTGGGTGACACGCACGGCCGATTCGGTCTTGTTGACGTGCTGGCCGCCGGCCCCGCCCGAGCGCAAGGTATCTATTTTCAGGTCGTCGTCGTCGATCTTGATGTCGACGTCCTCCGCCTCGGGCAGCACGGCGACGGTGGCGGTCGATGTATGGATGCGGCCTGCGGCCTCGGTGTCGGGGACGCGCTGAACGCGATGGACTCCTGACTCGAACTTGAGCTTGGCGAACGCACCGCGGCCGCGGATTTCCGCCACGATCTCCTTGAAGCCTCCCATGGTGCCTTCGCTCGCAGAGATCGCCTCCACCTTCCAGCCCTGATTAGCGGCGTAGCGCTCGTACATACGGAACAGATCGCCGGCGAAGAGCGCGGCCTCGTCGCCGCCGGTGCCTGCGCGAATTTCCAGGATCACGTTGCGCTCGTCCATCGCGTCCTTGGGGACCAGTGCGAGCTTGATCTGCCGCTCGAGAGTCGCGCGTTTTTCTTCGAGCTGCGGCCGCTCGGAGGCCGCCATGGCGCGCATTTCGGCATCGGTCGCGGCGTCGCCGATAAGTGCATCAAGTCCCGCGATCTCCGCGACGATGCCGCGATAGCTTTCCACCGTCGTGACGATGGGAGCGAGCTCGGCGAATTCGCGCGAGAGCCTGACGTAGGTTTCAGGCTCCAGTGGACGCGCAAGCTCGTGTTCGATCGCCTTGTGCCGGGCGACGAGTATGTCGAGTTTTTGCTCAGGAAGCATGGCTGCGAAAAATCAGGAGAAGGCCGACAGCACGGCTCGGATGCGGCGCTGGCGGCGCCAGGTCGGCTCCAGTCGCCATATAGTGCGCCAGCATCAAATCTGGAGTCCTTGTTCGGAGGCAAAAGCTTTGAGCCGCTCGCGGATCTGCAAGCTGCCGGCCGGGCTCTCCATCAAGGGCGCGATCAGCCCTGCCGCCTTGCGGGCGTCAAGCTCGAGCAGCATGGCCTTGACCGGACCGACCGCGGAGGGTGAGAGCGAGAACGAGCGGTATCCGATGGCGACCAGCGCCAGCGCCCCGAGCGGTTTCGAGGCGAGTTCCCCGCACAGCGTCACCGGCTTGGCATACGCGCGGCCCTTGTCCACGATGCTCTTGAGCGCGCGCAAGACCGGCGTCGAGATCGCATCGAACCGATCGGCCACGCGCGAATTGCCGCGGTCCGCGGCATAGAAAAATTGCACGAGATCGTTGGAGCCGACGGAGAGAAAATCGACACGATCGAGCAACTCGTCGAGTTGATAGAGCAGGGAAGGGACCTCGAGCATGGTGCCGACCTCGACGCGCTCCGGCAGCTTGTGGCTGTGTCGGCGCAGGTGCGTGAGTTCGCGCTCGACCAACGACTTGGCTTCGTCGAACTCCTCCACCGTGGCGATCATCGGAAACATGATCTTCAGATCGCGTCCACCTGCGGCGCGCAGCAGCGCGCGGACCTGGCTGCGCAGCAGTCCCGGCCGGTCGAGGCCCAGCCGTATGGCGCGCCACCCGAGCGCCGGATTCTCCTCTTCCACGTTGCGCATGTAGGGCAGCACCTTGTCGCCGCCGATGTCGAGCGTGCGGAATGTCACCGGCTTGTCGCCGGCTGCGTCGAGCACGGCGCGGTAGAGCGAGAATTGCTCGGCCGTGCGGGGGAAGGTCGCCGCGACCATGAACTGCAATTCGGTACGGAACAGCCCGATGCCGGCGGCGCCGGTCTCATCGATATGCGGCAGGTCGACGGCAAGGCCCGCATTGATCATCAGTTCGATCTTCTCGCCGTCCCTGGTCATGCACGGCTTGTCGCGCAGCGCGAGATATTGCAATTGCCGACGAGCGCGCAGCCGCACCCGCTCGACGTAGGCCGCCTCCATGTCCGGCGACGGCCGCAGATGCACGTCGCCGGTAGTGCCGTCGACGATGATGGCGTCGCCGGGATCGGCAACGCCGGTGGCGTTGGCGATTTCGCCCACCGCGGCGATGCCGAGCGCACGGGCGACGATCGCGACGTGCGAATTGGGCCCGCCCTCCTCGAGGACGAGGCCGCGCAGGCGCTTGCGATCGTATTCGAGCAGCGCCGCCGGCCCCATGGAGCGGGCGACGAGGACGGCGTTTTCGGGCAGGCGGTCGCGGGCCGGCGCATAGTCCTTGCCGAGCAACTGGTGCATCAGGCGGTTGGCCAGCTCGTCGAGATCATGCAGCCGTTCGCGCAAATAGGGATCGGTCGCGCGCAGCATGCGCGCGCGCGTGTCGGACTGCACGCGCTCGACCGCGGCTTCCGCGGTAAGGCCCGTGGCCACCGCTTCTTCCAGGCGGTGTACCCAGCCGCGGTCATAGGCGAACATGCGATAGGCCTCGAGCACGTCGCGATGCTCGCCGCCCTCGACCACCTCGCCGCGCTCGAGCAAGACGTCGAGATCCGACCGCATGGTCTCGACCGCGGCTTCCAACCGTTTCAACTCTTTCGGCACGTCGTCGGCGATGAAATTGGTGATCACGACGCGAGGCTCGTGCAGCACCACGTGACCGAGCGCGATGCCTTCGTTGAGCGCAGTCCCCCCGAGGTGCAGCGGGCGCCGGGCAGCAGGCTCGGCGCCGGGCTTGGCGATGGCCGAGAGTTCGCCCGAAGCGATCATCTCCGCGAGCACCATCGCGGTCGTCTGCAGCGCCTCCTCCTCCTCCTCGGTATAGGTGCGCCGCGCCCGGTTCTGCACGACGAGCACGCCAAGCGTGTTGCCGGCGCGCAGGACCGGCACGCCGAGGAACGAGTGGTAAATCTCCTCGCCCGTCTCCGCGCGATAGGAGAAGGCCGGATGGTTTTGCGCCTCCGACAGGTTGATGGGGTTCGCTTCGCTGGCGACCAGACCGACGAGGCCCTCGTCGGCGCGCAGCACGGTCTGGTGCACCGCCGCTTTGTTGAGGCCCTCGGTGGCGTAGAGTTCGAGCGTGCCGTCCACGCGCAGCACGTAGACGGAGCAGACCTCCGCGACCATATTCGCGGCGATCAGCACCACGACTTTGTCCAGGCGCTCCTGCGCACTGACCGGCTCCGCCATGACTTCGCGAAGCCGGCGCAACAGCACGCGCGGACCGCCGAGCGCGCCACGCATGACGTGATCCCTCGGACGGCGCATGCGGCCGGGGCCATATGCCCCGGTGCCACACAATCAGGCTTAAGAGTGCCCGTGGCCCGCGACCCACGGCAGCCTCTCGCTCATCGCCTATAGCGAATGCGACATGCAAACCGCAAGCCAGTGGATGGGCAGGTGCCGCCACGGCGGCCAGGTCCCGGCGCTACCAGGCATAACTCGCGGAAATCCGCCCGCAGGCGATGCGAAATTGGTCGCTGTCGATGAGCGCGGCGTAGACCTCGCGCAGCAAAGGAGGGGCGGAGAGCCGCAAGTCGTTGCTCGACAACGTCGCATCGGGTCCGAACAGCCGTTCGATGGCGCCTGCGATGGCAGCGATGTCGGCCGGTTCTTCGAGCTCGGCGCTGGCAATGTCCGCGGTGACGAGTTCAAGGAGAACGTCGCGGCCAAGCAGTGGCAGGCGCGTCATGTCGTTACCGGAGAACAGCTTAGCCAATCGATGATCGGGATGGGCCGCATCGGCGAGCGCGGGTTGGACGTTGCGGAACTGAAACGCCTCCTCGAACGAGGTCGGTGCTGTCTCGAAACAGCGCGCCAGCTCGCTCGCCTCCTCGGCGAGGTAATAACGGTTAAGGCTGTCGAACCAGACGTAGCGATAGCCGTACTTTGCGAGAAACGGCTCCCATGCCGGCCACGCTGGCGCCAACGTGTAGGGTGCGAGCGCTTCGGCCACCACCACCTTCGGGCGAAAGCTCTGCCAATCGCCGCTGAGCAAGACCTCGTGCTCGGCGCCTTCCACGTCGACTTTGAGGAATTCGAAGGTGGGCGGCACATGCTGCCGGCAAATCTCACTCAACGTCGTGACTGGTACGGCGAGGGCCTGAGAGGATTTCCCGAATTGCGTTTGCGCCGCGCGGGCATGGCTTTCGATCATGGTCGAAAGGCCGTGGAAATCGTTCACGAGATAAAAGGTCGCTTCGCCGACGCTCGCGCCGAGGAGCGCCTCGACGTGCCGATCGCGCGGTCGTACTGCTCGGCTCAGACGCGCAAGGGAAGGGTTGGGCTCGACCGTGACGCCGCGCCAACCCTTGAGATAGAACGCAAACGACGTGTTGTCGTAAACCGGATGCCCGGAGCCGACGTCGATATAGAACCCCTCGCTGCGGGCATCGAAGCAGCGCATGAGGTAGAGGTCCTCGAAGCGCTGCGCGTACGAGATGGTCTGTTTGGACATAGGTCAGCTCGGCGAGGGGCGGGTTCTCGCGCAGGCGCGGCCCTGCATCCAGAAACCGAGCGGCTCATTTATCCAGATCATAGAGGCTGTGCAGCGTGCGTACCGCGAGCTCGGTGTAATTGGCGTCGATCAGCAGCGAAAACTTGATCTCGGAGGTCGTGATGGCGCGGATGTTGATGCCCTTTTCCGCCAGCGCCTTGAACGCCTTGGCCGCGACGCCGGCGTGGCTGCGCATGCCAATGCCGATCACCGATATCTTCGCGACGTCGTTGGCACCATCGATGCGCTCGTAACCGACCTCGCGTTTGGCCTTGATGAGCGTTTCGGTGGCCCGCTGATAATCGGAGGCGGGGACGGTAAAGGTCAGGTCGGTTGTCGCCCCGTCCCCGGAGACGTTCTGCACGATCATGTCGACGTTGATATTGGCCTCGGCGAGCGGGCCGAAGATGGCGGCGGCGACGCCGGGCTTGTCCTGAACGCGTCGAATCGAGATCTGCGCCTCGTCCTTTGAAAAGGCGATACCGGTAACGACCTGCTGTTCCACGATCTCCTCCTCGCCGCAAATGAGTGTTCCAGGCGGCGTATCGTGCGGGTCGATGTCCTCGGGCTTTTCGAAGCTCGAACGCACGAAGATGCGCACGTTATGCACCATTCCGAGCTCGACCGAGCGCACCTGCAGCACCTTGGCGCCGAGCGAAGCGAGCTCCAGCATCTCCTCGTAGGCGATCCGTTCCAGTCGTTGCGCGCGCGGCACGACGCGGGGGTCGCTGGTGTAGACGCCATCAACGTCGGTGTAGATGTCGCACCGCTCGGCTGCAATGGCTGCCGCGATGGCGACCGCGGACGTATCTGACCCGCCGCGCCCCAGCGTCGTGATGCGGCCCGTCTCCTTGTGCACGCCCTGGAAACCGGCGAGCACGGCCACCTCGTGGCGCTCCTTGAAGCGTTTGACAAGTTCGGCGCCGTTGGCGTCGAGGATGCGCGCCGCGGCATGAGCATTGGAGGTCAGGATCGGCAGCTGCCAGCCCTGCCACGAGCGGGCGTTGACCCCCATTCCCTCCAGCACGATTGCCAACAGGCCGGCGGTCACCTGCTCGCCTGAGGACACCACGGCATCGTATTCGCGCGCGTCGTGCAAGGCCGCGGCCTCGCGGCACCACCCCACCAGGCGGTCCGTTGTCCCGGCCATGGCGGAGACGACGACCGCCACCTCGTGGCCGGCGTCGACCTCGCGCTTGACGTGCTGCGCGACATTGCGGATGTGCTCGATATCGGCAACCGAGGTGCCGCCAAATTTCATAACCAGGCGGGCCATGACGGGCTCGCGGGATCTCCAGCGTGACTCGAGGCGCGCTCTTGCGGCAAGCCCTCGCGCGAAAAGGCGCGTATACATACCGGGGGAGGCCGCATGGCCGCAACCGCGGCTTTGGAGAAGATCGATGGCGAGCAGGATCAAGGCCGAACCCGGTTCAACCGTCGACGCGGCGGAGGTGGCGCGGTTTTCGGCATACGCCGCCGAATGGTGGGATCCGCATGGCAAGATGGCCATGCTGCACAGGTTCAACCCGGTGCGCCTCGCTTTCATCAAACAGTCCGCGTGTCGGCATTTCGAGCGCGACGCGCGGCGGCTCGACGCGCTCGCGGGCCTGCGCGTGCTCGACATCGGCTGTGGCGGCGGCATCCTGAGCGAGCCGTTGGCGCGCCTCGGCGCCGAGGTCGTGGGCGCGGACCCCTCGCAGACGAATATCGAGGCGGCGAAGCTGCATGCGAGGGAGGTCGGCATAGTGGTGGACTACCGCTCGACCACCGCCGAAGCGCTGGCGGACGAAGGCGAGCGCTTCGACCTCGTGCTTGCCATGGAAGTCGTCGAGCATGTCGCGGATCTTGGCCTCTTCATCGGCCGTTGCGCGGCGATGGTCAGACCCGGCGGGGCCATGATCACGGCGACGCTCAACCGCACCCTCAAGAGTTTCGCTTTGGCGATCGTCGGCGCCGAATACGTGCTGCGCTGGTTGCCGCGCGGCACTCACCAATGGGATAAGTTCGTGACGCCGAACGAACTCGAGGCCGCGCTCGAGCGTCATGGGCTGCGCGTCATCGATGAGACCGGGGTGATCTACAATCTGCTCGCCGACCGCTGGCAACTCTCGACCGACATGGACGTGAACTACATGGTGGTCGCAGAACGCGCCCCCTCCTAGGATTGTCCGACGAACGTCCGATGCTCGATCCCGCGTGGCTTTGGGCTGTCTTCACCGTTATCGCCGCGGCCGCGCAAACCGTGCGCAACGCCACGCAGCGCGAGCTCACCGCCAAGCTCGGCACCGTGGGCGCGACCCACGTACGCTTTCTGTTTGGCTTTCCATTCGCGCTTGTCTTCCTCGCCGCCGTGATGATCGCGCTGGGGCAGGAGCTGCCGCGGCCGCCCGCGGTTTTTTGGCCGTGGGTTGTGCTGGGGGCTCTGACGCAAATCGGTGCGACCGCGTTGATGCTTGCCGCCATGAACGACCGCTCCTTTGTGGTGATCTATGCCTACATCAAAACGGAGCCGGTGCAGGTCGCGCTGTTCGGTCTCATTTTTCTCGGCGACGCGGTGACGCCCGCGATGGCGGCGGCGATCGTCACCGCCACCGTCGGGGTCGTCATCATGGCGGTCAAGCCGGGAACGCCATCGAGTTTGACAGCGACGCTGCTCGGACTTGCCGCCGGCGCCATGTTCGCGCTTTCCGCCGTCGGCTATCGCGGCGCAATCCTGCGCCTCGGTGGGCCGAGCTATGTCATGGACGCGACGCTCACGCTGGTGACCGGCCTGATGCTGCAGTCAATATTGCTGTCGCTTTACCTGCGACTGCGCGATCCGCAGGTGCTCGCCGGCATTGTGCGGGCCTGGCGGCCGTCGCTGTTCGCAGGGTTCATGGGCGCGCTCGCCTCGCAATTCTGGTTCCTCGCTTTCGCGCTCGCCACCGCCGCCAGCGTGCGCACGCTGGCGCTGGTGGAAGTGCTGTTCGCGCAGGCGATTTCACGCTTCGTGTTCAAACAGGCGATGACTGGCCGCGAAGCACTCGGCATCGTGCTCATCGTGATCGGGGTAGCGGTCTTGTTGTGGGCGCATTGACGATGGCAGCACGTGGTGCCATGCGGTGATGCGCGCGACTAGCCGCCGCAACGCATGACTGTGGCCGCCGCCACCGAGCGCGGACAACCTAGTTGCGCTCGTCGGGCAGCACGGGCAGCGGGTGGAATTCGATGCCCTCCTCGTTCAGCTCTTTGGCCTGGTCGGGAGTGGCCTCGCCGTAGATCGAGCGGTGCTCGATCTCGCCGTAATGCATCTTGCGCGCCTCTTCGGGAAATTTCTGCCCGACATAGTCGGCGTTTTTTGTCAGGTGGTCGCGTAATTCCTTCAGCTTCTTGCGAAACTCGCGCTCCGCCGGCGACACCATGGCGACCGGTGACGGGGCATCCGCTGCTGGCGGGGGAGAAGCCGGCGGCTTCGGCGGCTGCGCATCGCTGCGCTTCTTCGCTCCCACCACCCCGGGCGCCATGATCGTCTTTTCCACCTTGGAGGAGTCGCAAACCGGACAAGTTATCAGCGCGGCCTTGATCTGTTTGTCGTAGGCGGCCGAGTTCTGGAACCAGCTTTCGAACGTGTGCCCTTTGTCGCACGTCAGCGCATAACGGATCATGGGAGACCTCGCACTGCGTGCAGATGAGCGGGCTCCGCCATCGGTTCGATGATCTCAAACCGGCGACCATGTTGGAGCGAGGGGATTTTCGCCCGGGCGGCCGTCACGGCGGCAGGATCGATCACCGCCACGATCACGCCCGGGTTCGTGCCGCCCTCGGCCAGAACGCGACCCCAAGGGTCGACGACGAGCGAATGCCCGAAGGTTTCGCGCCCGTTCTCGTGCTTGCCGCCTTGCGCGGCTGCGAGCACGAAGGCGCCGTTCTCGATCGCCCGCGCGCGGCACAGCACATGCCAATGAGCTTCGCCGGTTTGTCTCGTGAACGCCGAGGGGATGGTGAGAAACGAACATCCGGCCTCCGCAAGCGCGCGGTAAAGGGCGGGGAAGCGAAGATCATAGCAGACCGTGAGACCGAGCCGTCCCCACGGCAAATCGGCAGCGACGCCGATTTCGCCCGGGCGATAGCTATACGACTCGCGATAACTTTCGCCCTCACCGAGCTCGACGTCGAACATGTGGATCTTGTCATAGCGCGCGATGATGTCGCCGTTGGGATCGATCAGAAAGGAGCGGTTCGCCGCTCTTTCGGACGACAGCTTGATCGCCAGTGAGCCGACGTGAAGGAAAATGCCGAGCTTGCGGGCAAGCTCGCGGAACGCGGCGAGCGTGGCATCGCTCTCCTCCGGCGCGATCGCCGCGAACAGCCGCTCACGCTTGATCTCCAAAATATTGGTCATTTCGGGGGTGAGCACGTAGTCGGCGCCGGCGCGCTTGGCCTCCTCGATCAGCCGCACTGCGGCATCGAGATTTGCGTGCGGCGACAGGCCCGAGCGCATCTGGACGAGGCCCGCAGTGAAGGTCGCAGCCTTGCTCATGTCCGAGGCCTGTTATCGCCGCTCGCGAGCGCCGTGTTCCGGCCGAGCAGCGGATCGAGCTTGCCGGCCCGGTCGAGCGCGGAGAGATCATCATAGCCGCCCACATGGGTCGAGCCGATGAAAATCTGGGGCACGGTCATCCGCCCATTTGCGCGCGCCACCATCTCGCTTCGCCGCTTCGCATCCCCGCTCACATCGATCTCCGTGAACTCGACGCCCTTGAGCGACAACAACCGCTTGGCGGCATGGCAATAGGGGCAATAGCGGGTGGTATAGATCTCGATCATGAACGTTTAAGTCTTACCGATCGCTTTATATGGGAGCGCGGCCCCCCGCCACAACCCGGGCGAATACCAGCACGTCGACCGAGGCGGCGCCCGCCCGTAACAATGCCCGCGCGCAGGCATCGACGGTCGCGCCCGAGGTGAGCACGTCATCGATCAGCAGGAGCTTGCGCCCCGCCACCTCGGCCTTGCCGGAGGCCGGCACGCGAAAGGCGCCCTGGACGTTTTGCGCGCGCCCTGCTTTATCGAGCCCGACTTGCTGCGGCGTGGGCTTGACGCGCTTGAGCGCGCCATGGGTGACGAGCCGGCCGCTGGCGTTTGCGATGATGCGGGCCAACAAGGCGGATTGGTTGAACCGTCGCAACCATTGCCGCCGCCAATGCAGCGGCACCGGAACCAGCGCATCGGCGTCGGCGAGCAACTCGCGGCCGGCCCGTGCCATCCATCGCCCCATGGTCGGCGCGAGGTCGAGCCGATCGCCGTATTTCAGGGCATGGACGAGCTTGCGCGCGACCTCGTCGTAGCGCACGGCCGCGCGAGCCCGTTGATACGCGGGCGGATCGGCAATCGCCTCCAGCGACAACAGGCCGGGCCCGGCGTCGAAGGGGAACGGAATGCCCAGTCGCTCGCAATAGGGCGGCGCGATGAACGAGAGCTTGGACCAGCAGGCCGGGCACAGGCCGGCGCCCTCGACCGGCTCGCGGCAGCTCGGGCACAGCTGCGGCAACGCGACGTCGACGACGAGCCCGAAGCTCGTCCGCATTAGGCCGATGAGCCGGCCAAAGCGCTTGGCCGGCACGATGTCCCCGTGCATGGCGGTTACGCTAACGCCACCGGTTGGCAACCTCAACGGCGC
>CBFGVM010000048.1:0-14978 GCA_965652015.1 uncultured Alphaproteobacteria bacterium | reverse complement strand
CATGCTCAACCGTCGCGATCTTCTGCGTAGCGCCGCGCTCCTGCCTGCCGCCTTGCCGCTGTTGCTCCCGGCCATCGATTCCGCTCACGCGCAGTCGATTGATCTTCTCAAGCTGTTCGTTCCTGCAGCACCCGGCGGCGGTTGGGATCAAACCGCGCGCACGATCGAGCAGGTCCTGCGCGCCACCGGTGCCGTCAAGGGCGTGCAGATCACCAACGTGGCAGGCGCGGGAGGCGCGGTCGGGCTTCCGCAATTCCTGAACCAATGGAAGGGCCAGGGCAACGCGCTCATGGTGGCGGGGATGGTGATGGTCGGCGCGATCATCGCCAACAAGAGCCCGGTGCGGCTCGCGCAGGCGACGCCGATCGCGCGCCTCACCGGAGAATTTCTGGCGTTGGTCGTTCCGGCACAATCGCCCTTCAAAAGCGCGAAGGACTTCGCGGCGGCGCTCAAAGCCGATCCCGCGAAGGTTCCCGTCGCCGGTGGCTCGGCCGGCGGCTCCGACCACATCCTCCTCGGCATGATCGCGAAGGCGCTCGGCGTTGCCCCTAGCAAGGTGAGCTACGTCGCCTTTGCCGGCGGCGGGCCGGCGACCGCCGCACTGCTTGGCAATCAGGTGGCGGCCGGGATTTCGGGCTATGGCGAATTCGCGGAGCAAGTGAAAGCGAACAAGCTGCGCGTGCTCGCCGTATCCGCGGACAAGCGCCAGCAAGACATCGCAGCGCCCACGCTGAAAGAGGAAGGCATCGACGTGGAGCTGTTCAACTGGCGCGGCGTATTCGCTCCTCCGGGCGTCAATGACACGCAACGCAAGGCGATGATCGCGCTGATGGAGAGGATGACGGCAACGCCGCAATGGGCGGAGGCTTGCAAGATGCGGGAGTGGACACAAATCACGCTGCTCGGGGACGAGTACAAGGCTTTTCTCGAAACCGAGACGGCGCGGATCGAAGGCATTCTCAAAGAGCTCGGGCTCGCATGACAATGACCAGCGGCTCTTCGGAAGAGCCCACCACGCGCCCCGCCATCGGCGAGACGATCATCGGGGCCGGCGTGCTCATGCTGGCGATCGTCATGTTCTGGCAGGCCATGTCGATTCCAGTATCCCCGATCTATGCCAAGGTCGGGCCCACCGTCGTCCCGATGATGACGGCCGTCGCGTTGGGAATGCTCGGTCTGCTCCTGCTCATCGATGCTTGGCGAGGCGGCTGGCAGCCCGAGGAGGAGAAGGCCGTCACCCCCGATCGAGCCGCCCTGCTCTGGATCGCTGCCGGGCTCGTGCTCAACGTCGTCTTGATCGGCCTCCTCGGATTTACCATCGCTTCGATCATTCTGTTCGTGTGCGTCGCGCGCGGGTTTGGATCCAACAGGATCGTGCGCGATGCCCTGATCGGCGCAGCTTTCGCGCTCGTCGCCTATTTCGGTTTCGCCTTGACGCTCGGCATCAATATCGGTTCGGGTTTGGTCGAGAGCGCCATCGAACGGGTGATCGGGGTGGAGGGCGGCTGACGTGGATGCCTTCCAGCAGCTTCTAAATGGCTTTGCGGTCGCGCTCACCCCGATGAATCTTCTGTGGTGCCTGGTGGGCACTACCTTGGGCACGGCGATCGGCGTCCTTCCCGGACTAGGCCCGGCGCTGACCATCGCCTTGCTGTTGCCGATCACCTTCAAAGTCGAGCCGACCGCGGCATTCATTCTTTTCGCCGGCATCTACTACGGCGCGATGTATGGCGGCTCGACGACCTCGATTCTGCTCAACACGCCGGGCGAGAGCGCCACCATCGTCACGGCGCTCGAAGGTAACAAGATGGCGCGCAACGGCCGTGCCGGCGCGGCGCTCGCGACGGCGGCCATCGGCTCTTTCGTGGCCGGCATGATCGGCACCCTCGGCATCACCTTTCTGGCGCCCGTGGTGGTGGACTGGGCGCTTCGATTTGGGCCGGCCGACTATTTCTCGCTGATGGTGTTCGCCTTCGTGACGGTCTCCGCCGTGCTCGGCTCCTCGGCGGTGCGAGGGCTCGCCACCTTATTCTTCGGCATCTGGTTGGGTCTGATCGGCGTCGATTTGCAGACCGGCCAAGCGCGCTTCACCTTCGGTCTTGCGGAGCTGCTCGACGGCGTCAACGTCATCGTCGTGGCGGTTGGTCTGTTCGCGGTCGGGGAGACGCTCTACGTGGCCTCGCGCTACCGCTCCGGCAAGGACGAGATCATGCCGCTGTCGGGCTCGATCTGGATGACGGCGGACGAATGGAAGCGCTCGTGGAAACCGTGGCTGCGCGGCGCCGGCATCGGCTTTCCGATCGGCGCCCTGCCGGCGGGTGGCGCCGAGATTCCAACTTTTCTGAGCTATTACATCGAGAAGAAGCTCTCCTCGAAGCCGCAGGAGTTCGGCAAAGGCGCGATCGAAGGGGTCGCCGGCCCGGAGGCCGCCAACAATGCGTCGGCGGCCGGCGTGCTGGTGCCGATGCTCACCCTCGGTCTGCCCACATCGGCGACCGCCGCGATCATGCTTTCCGCGTTCCAGAGCTACGGCATCAACCCCGGGCCGCTGCTGCTGCAGTCGCAGCCGCAGTTGGTCTGGGGCCTGATCGCGTCCTTGTTCATCGGCAACGTCATGCTGCTCGTGCTCAACCTGCCGCTGATCGCGATCTGGGTGAAGCTCCTGCACATCCCCGCGCCGCTGCTCTATGCCGGCATTCTGGTGTTCGCCACCATCGGCACCTATGGGATCACGCAGTCTCCGGTCGATCTCATCCTGCTCTATCTCATCGGCGGCGCGGGCTACCTCATGCGCCGCTACGACTTCCCGGTCGCTCCCGTCATCATCGGAATGATCCTGGGGCCGCTCGCGGAGCAGAATTTCCGCCAGGCGATGACGATCTCGGCCGGCGACTGGACGGTGTTTTTCACGCGGCCGCTATCGGCCACGATTCTGGCGCTGGCGGTGCTCGCTTTGTTCGGGCCCAAGCTCTATCAGCTCGCCATGCGGCCCAAACCCGATCACGTGCCGGGCGACGCGTAAACTGACCGAAGCGGGTTTCGGACGTCGCGGCGACGTCAGTCCCCCTGCCAGTGGGACAGCTGCGATAGCGGGGGTCACACGTCCTCTACGACTTCGTAATGACACACGCTCCTCTCGAATTCGATGAGCGCGGCCACCGCGCCTGGTTCGACGACCGCCTTATCGACGTCCACCCCGGCAAACGCGCGAATCGCGTTCATTGACTGCCATCGCGTCAGCACCAGAAACTCGATCTTATCGTCGAGATAGCGGCGGCCAAGTTGCGCGCCGATAAAACCGGGGACATGGCGCAGCTCGGGGATGACCTTCTCGCGGAAATGCTTCGGGTATGCGTCCGCTTTCGATGGATTTGCGCGTCCGCGCCACTCACGAATGATCATGGGAGCAACCTCTCGATCATGACACGCGACACCCGGGGCATATCCTGGCGCAAGCGCCCGCGGCCTGCTCAATCGCGAGCCGAGATGAGCAATTTTGGCCTGCCTTTCCTCTCCATGGTCTCGGGCATCAGCCACCACGTCAGGATGAGACCGGCACCGCCGATGCAGGCGAGGCCCAGGAACGCGAAACTGCTGCCGAGGTAATCGCTCATCCATCCGGCGAGCGTCGTGCTCAGCGAAGCTCCGATCGCCGTTGCGCTGCCGACCATCCCCTGCGCCAGATTGAATCGCCCCGTACCGCGCGTGATGTCGGCGATCGTCAGCGGAACCAGCACGCCGAACACTGCGGCGCACACGCCATCGAGCAACTGCACGGCGACCAGCAGGCCGGGGTCCGCTACGACGATGAACAACAGGGCGCGGATGGGCAGCGCGGCAAAGCCGATCAGCAATATCGGCCGGCGTCCCCATCGCTGTGCCAAACGTCCGACCGCTGGCGAGAATGCGGCGACGACGATTTGCGGGACGACGATGCAGGCCGCCACCAAGGTCGTTGCCCACGCGCTCGAACGCATGGTGACGATGCTCGCCATCAACGGGAGCAGCGCTGTATTGGCGAGCTGGAAGACGGTGACACACGCGGCGAAGATCAAGAGCGGCCGATTGGTCAAGAGGCTCGCAAAGCCGGCAGTGCGGGTACGCCCCTCGGCCAGCCCGCCGTGGGCGCGAACAGGATCAATCTCGCTCGGCCGGATGTGAGCGAGCGTGACCAGCGTGGGAATGATGAGCGCCGCGGTGACCAGGAACACCGCCTGGTTCGACCAGAAATATCCGACCGCGCCCATTCCCGCTGCGGCGAGAGCGTTGCCGATCGAGGCGAAGCGGGCGTTGCGGCCGAACCGTTCGCCGCTGGCGGCATGACCGACGAGCCCGAGACTGATCGCGGCGAGCGCGGGGCTCACCACCGAGCTGCCGGCGGCTTGCAGAATTTGCGCGCCAAGAACCGTGGGAAACATCGGCCATAGTGCGATGATCAGCGCGCTCGCGCTGATGGCGATCATCGCCAACGCGGCGACCGCGCGCTCCGAGCGTACGGCATCGACGAGGGCCCCGCCCGGCATCTGCAGCGCCAGTCCGGCAAGCCCTCGGGCCGAGAGGACGAGCCCGATATCGACCTGTGTCCATCCCTGAGCCGTGAGATAGACCGAGATGAACGGCCCGAATCCGGTCTGCACGTCGGCAACGCAGAACGCGAACCAGTCGAGGCCGCGCTGGCTGTACCGCGACGCAGCGATCGGCGGCTCGGGCGGCAGCGCCCGCTGCGGGGATGGCGGTGCTTCGTCGGGTTCCACCGCTCGCTTGGATGGGCGGAGATGGCGGGGTGCCGGTGCGCTGGGCAGGGTTACCTCTCCGGTACTGCTGCCTCGCTCGATGGTGCGGCTCGCTCCGGACTCGCGGAGCTAACCACCACCACCGGCTCACCGCGCTTGTACTCGGGCGCCAGTCGCACCTGGTTACGGGTCAGGTCCACGGTAATCGATCCGGGCTTACCGGCGGGGGCGAAGTTCAAAGCGCGCCAGTCGACGGCGATCTTGCGCATGCCGATACCGAGAAAGCCGCCGAAGTCGATGATCGCCGCACGCACTTGCCCGTCGCGGCTTACGATGATGTCCACGATCCGCCCCATGTCCTCACCGGCGTTGCTGCGCACGCTTTTGCCGAGGATTGTCGAGATTTCTTGGTCGTCGAGCACGACCGCGGGCGTACCGGGAGAAGGATTGGGAGGCGGGGCGGTGGCCGGCGGTGCAGCCGTCGACGGCGGATTCTCCGGCGCAGACTGCCCTATCGGCGGCGGTGACGGCTCCGGCGTCTGCGCGACCTGCCGCGCCTGAGCCGATCGCGCCGCCTGCTCGGCGCGACCCGAGGCGTCACTATAAGCACCGACTGCCGCGATCAGAGCGACCGCGACGATGGCAATGATTGCGAGACCGGTACGCATTGCTGCCCCATGCACATTACCCCACGACGCTCAACGCGAATGCACCCTCCAAGTTCCTTGTCCGGTGTCGTGCAAGCACAACTTTCTGCACCGCGAGGCCCGCCTTGCGGCGGCTAGATCGCCTTGACAATCGAGCCAAACAATTCCGTCCGTTAAAGGAATTCGGTCCGCTCGCCCTGCGGGCGGACCCTGCCGCGACCCTGGAAAACCGTGTTACTTTGGGTGTCGACCAAGACCGAAGGCGCTACGGAGAGGGATTCATGCCGGGATATGCAAAAGCGGCCGTTGTCATTGCGCTTTGGCTCGCCAGCGGGGTGGGGGAGGCTTCCGCCCAAGTCAAACTTGGGGCCGTGTTATCGGTGACCGGGCCGGCTTCGTTCCTGGGCGACCCGGAGAAAAAGACGCTCGAAATGTACGTCGACGAGATCAACGCCAAGGGCGGCGTGAACGGGCAAAAGCTGCAACTCGTCGTCTACGACGACGGCGCCGATGCCAATGCGGCGCGCACCTTCGCCACGCGCCTCGTCGAGGAGGATAAGGTCGTCGCTATGGTCGGCGGCACCACCACCGGTGCGACGCTTGCCATGATCCCCGTGTTCGAGGAGGCGCAGGTCCCGTTGATCTCGCTCGCCGGCGCCATCCAGATCATCGAGCCCGTGCGCAAATGGGTGTTCAAGACGCCGCACACGGACAAGATGGCCTGCGAGAAGATCTTCGCCGATTTGAAGCAGCGCAACCTGACGACCGTCGCCCTGATCTCGGGCACCGATGCGTTCGGCAAATCGATGCGTGACCAGTGCGTGGCGGTTGCGCCGCAGGCCGGCATCACCATCGCGCACGAGGAATCCTACGGTCCGCGCGACAGCGACATGACCCCGCAGCTCACCAACATCAAGGGCAAGCCCGCCGTGCAAGCGGTGATCAATCCGGGCTTCGGCCAGGGTCCAGCGATCGTCACCCGCAACTATCGGCAGCTCGGCATTGCGCTGCCGCTCTATCAGAGCCACGGCGTCGCTTCGAAACAGTTCATCGAGCTGGCCGGTCCCGCCGCCGACGGGGTGCGGCTGCCGGCCGCGGCGCTGCTCGTGGCCGAGAAGCTCCCCGACAATGACCCGCAGAAGCCGGTCGTTGTCGCCTACACGCGGGCTTACCAGCAGAAGACAGGCCAGCCGATCTCGACCTTCGGCGGCCACGCCTATGACGGACTGATGATTTTCGTGGAGGCCGCGAAACGCGCCGGCAGCTTCGACAAGGCGAAGGTGCGCGACGAGATCGAGAAGACGAAGAATTTCATCGGCACCGGCGGCATCGTCAACATGTCGCCGAGGGATCATCTGGGCCTCGATCTCTCGGCCTTCCGCATGCTCGAGATCAAAGGCGGCGACTGGACGCTGGTGCAGTAGGCGCGTGCCGGAATTCCTCCAATTCGCCTTCTCCGGCCTCACCGTCGGCGCCGTCTACGCGCTCGTCGCGCTGGGCTTCACCCTGATCTACAACGCCTCCGACGTCATCAACTTCGCCCAGGGCGAATTCGTGATGCTGGGCGGGATGACGACGGTGTTTCTCGGGCTCGCCGGCGTGCCGCTGCCCGTGGCGGCCGCGCTCGCGGTCATCATCACCGTTGCCGTGGGCCTTGCACTGCACCGCTTCGCTATCGAGCCGGCGCGCGGGGCCGGCGCGGTCGTGCTGATCATCATCACCATCGGCGCGTCGATCTTTCTGCGCGGCGTCGCGCAGGTGGTGTTCGACAAACGCTTTCACAGCCTGCCGCCGTTTATAGGCGGCGATGCGATCCGCGTCGGCGGCGCCGCCATCCTGCCGCAAAGCCTGGTGGTGTTCGCCGGCGCGCTTGTCATCGTCGTCCTGCTGTGGGCCTTCATCGAGCGCACCTTGACCGGCAAGGCGATGATCGCCACCGCCGCGAACGAAGTCGCCGCTCGCCTCATCGGCATCGATACGCGCGCCATCGTCGCCTTGTCCTTTGCGATTTCGGCGGCGATCGGCGCGGTTGCGGGCATCCTGATCACTCCCATCACATTGACGAGCTACGACGTCGGCACCTTGCTGGCGCTCAAAGGTTTCGCCGCGGCCATGCTCGGCGGCATCGGCAGTGCTGTCGGAGCGGTGATCGGCGGATTACTGCTCGGATTGCTTGAGGCCTTCGCCGCGGGCTACGTGTCCTCGCAATACAAGGACGCGGTCGCGTTTCTGGTCATCCTGATCGTCCTGTTTGCCATGCCGCGCGGATTGTTCGGCCGCGCACCGGTCGAGCGGGTATGACCTTCGTGCCCAACGTCGTGGCGGGTCACGCATAGCGAGACTGGCTCCGCCTGTCGTTGTCATGAACTGCATCCGGGAGAGGGGAATCGACATAGCGTCGAGAGCTTCATGCAACGGCTCCTGACTCATCGATTTGTTCCGGCGCTGGCCATGGCTATCGTCGTGGTCGCGCTGCCGGTGTTTTTTCCGTCCGGCTATTACTATCGCGTCGCGGCGCTGGTGTTTGTATTTGCGCTTGCTGCCATCGGGCTGAACCTGTTGATGGGTTTCGCCGGTCAAGTGAGTCTCGGCCATGCCGGCTTCATGGGGATCGGCGCCTACGCGGTCGCGATCGGGCCCACACATCTCGGCTTGCCGTCGTCGGTCTCGTTCGTCGTCGGCGCCGGACTCTCCGCGCTGGTAGCTTTTCTCGTCGGCCGGCCGATCCTGCGCCTGAAGGGGCACTATCTCGCGGTCGCCACGCTCGGCTTTGGCATCCTGCTTGCCATCGTCTTCAGCAACGAAGCGCGCTTCACCGGTGGGCCCGACGGCATGACGGTACCGCGGCTCGTTTTGTTCGGCTTCTCCGTCCGCGGCGCACAAGCCTGGTACTGGATCACTGCCGTAACCTTCTTGATCGGCGCCGTGCTCGCGCTCAACCTGATCGATAGCCCGCGCGGACGCGCGCTGCGTGCGATTCATGACAGCGAGGTCGCCGCCCGCGTGCTCGGCGTCGACGTCGCAAGAATGAAGCTTTTGGTGTTTGTCATCTCCGCCATCTATGCCTCGGTCGCCGGCTCCTATTTCGCTCTGCTCAACGGGCACATCACGCCCGACGTTTCCGGCTTCCTGCGCTCGATCGAGCTTGTCGCCATGGTGGTGCTCGGCGGCATGGGATCGGTGGCCGGTTCGCTCGTCGGTGCCGCCCTCCTCGTGGTGCTGCCGCAGACGCTCACGCTGTTGCACGACTACGAGCAAATGGCGCTTGGTCTCATCGTCATGCTGGTGATGATTTTCTTGCGCGCCGGGATCGTGCCGACGTTCGCGCGAGCGCTCTCCTTGGGGCGGGCATGATTCTCGTTGCCGAGCACCTGTCGGTCTCCTTCGGCGGCGTGCGTGCCGTCGATGATGTGAGCCTGGCGGTTGCGCCCGGCCTCGTCTTCTCGATCATCGGTCCGAACGGCGCCGGCAAGACCACGCTGTTCAATCTCATCTCCGGCCTTTACTTGCCCGCTGCCGGCCGCGTGCGACTTGCCGGGGAGGAGGTGACCGCGCTTGCGCCGGAAGAGCTCGCGCGCCGCGGCTTGTCGCGCACGTTCCAGAACCTGCAGATTTTTTTCCGCATGAGCGTGCTCGAGAACGTCATGGTCGGCCGCCACCGTCATGAAACGACGGGCATATTCGCTGATCTCGTTCATCTGCCCGCGGTGGGCCGACAAAATCGGAGAACCCGCGAGGCGGCCGCGGCTGCGCTCGAGCGCGTAGGGCTTGCCGCGTCGGCGCAGCGTCCGGCGAGCACCTTGCCGTTCGGCGAACTCAAGCGGCTCGAAATGGCCCGCGCGCTTGCCAGCGAGCCCAAGCTGCTTCTGCTCGACGAGCCGGCCGCGGGCTGCAATCCGGTGGAGACTGCCGGGATCGAAGCCGTCATCCGCCGTCTGATCCGCGACGGTATCACCGTCGTACTGGTCGAGCACGATATGCGGCTGGTGATGAACGTCTCGGATCGCATCCATGTGCTCGCCAACGGCCGCACCCTTGCCCAGGGGACGGCCGCAGAGGTCCGCGCGAACCCGGCCGTGATCGCGGCCTATCTCGGCGTTCGCGGCGCGCAGGAGACGGTCCGTGCTCTCGGTTGAGCAGGTCAGGAGCAGTTACGGTCGCATCGAGGCGCTGCACGGCATTTCGATCGAGGTGGCACGGGGCGAGATCGTCACGCTTCTCGGCGCCAATGGCGCCGGCAAGACCACGCTGATACGGGCGATTTCCGGCGTGCAGCCGATCTCGGCCGGGCACATCCGGTTCGACGACCGACCGTTGGAAGGCGTGTCCGCACATCGACGTGTTGCGCTCGGGATCGCACAGGTGCCGGAAGGTCGCCAGGTGTTTGCGCCGCTCTCGGTCGAAGATAACCTCAGACTCGGGGCGTGGCCGCGACGAAACGCGCGGCTCGATGCCGAGCTTGCGTCCGTCTATGAGCTGTTTCCGGTTCTGGCGTCGCGCAGGCGGATCAGCGCCGGCATGCTGTCGGGTGGGGAGCAGCAAATGCTGGCGATCGGCCGCGCCCTCATGGCGAAGCCGCGCCTGCTGCTGCTCGATGAGCCTTCCATGGGTCTCGCCCCCATTTTGGTCGAGCAAATTCTGGACGTCGTGCGGGGGCTGAAGGAAGCCGGTCTGACGGTGCTGCTGGTTGAACAGAACGCCCGCGCTGCGCTCGCCATCGCCGATCGCGGCTATGTCATCGAGACCGGGCGGATCGCGACGAGCGGCAGCTCGGATGAACTCTTGGCCGATGCGCGCGTGCAGGCGGCTTATCTGGGCGTGTGACGAAGCCCAAAGCAACACGTCTGGTTGGCACATCCGCGCGGCCTTTCTAGGCGTGCGCCTGCTCTGAAGAGTTGCGTGCACATCGAAAGGGCACGCAAAGTCCGAAGGGAACCATCTCGCGCGTGCCGATTTGGTGTCGCGCCCCGTGGGCCGAGACCGGCAAGACGTGTATCATGAGCACGGCGCAGCTCGCCGGTTCGCTATCACAAGGGAGCGCGGCCGCTGATATGGCATCTCGGTCCACTGCACGGCACGGCTCAGCGATCGGACGGCGCAAGCGCCAGCCACAAGTGCCGGCCGTTGCGCTCTCCGAAAGCAAGCTCGATGAAAGCTTGGAGGAAAGCTTTCCAGCGAGCGATCCGCCGAGCTGGACGATACTAACGCGAATCGGATCGCCACGGCGAAAACCTCGAAGCGTTGACGATTCCGAGACTTAGCCTCCGATCGGGCTGCGGCTAATCCGCGGCCCCGCACTGGAGTATTCCTCAGGTTGGCGAACCGGGAGATTTGCCGTGACCACCCGCAAGCTCGACAAGACACAGTGGCGTACCTTCTTCGATCGCCTGTCGACCACCCTCGAAGGCAAACAAGCTGAAATCGAGGTCGCCTCGCTCCGCCTCGGGGCTCAGCTCCAAGCGGACTGGCTGCCCCTGCTCGGCATCGCCTACGATCCCAACGACGACATCGTCGAGGTGGCGCTCGAGGGTTTGGATCATTTGATCTCCAAACCGCGAGAACTTTACATCGAGGAGGGAGCCGGCGGCTTGACGGCGCTCGAAATCGTCGATGCAGACGACGTCAAGCAGATCGTCAAGCTTCGCGATCCATTGATGCTGCCTTCGCCATCGCCGACACGCTGACAAGTCCGGTCAGCTTGCCGCACTCACGCGTTCCCCATCCGGAGACGCAAATGTTGCGACCATCCGTCGTCCTGCTGGCGGCGTTGACCGCGAGCGGCGCCACGATGCAAGACGCCGCCGCGGAACTGCTCTCGTCGCGGCCGATCACCGTCGTTATTCCGTTCACGCCGGGTGCCAGCTCCGACACGCTGCAGCGCATCGTCAGCAAGAAGGTCAGCGAGAACACCGGGCAGACGCTCGTCGTCGAGTCACGCCCTGGCGGCAGCGGCATCATCGCCGCGGCGGTGGTCAAGCAGGCGCCGCCCGACGGACACACGCTGCTGCAGGCGAATGCGGCAACCCATGCCGTCAACGCCGCCCTCTACGCCACGCTGCCCTACGATCCGATCAAGGATTTTCGGCCGATCACGCTGATGTGGAGCTTTCCCCAATTGCTCGCGGTCCCGCTCGAGAGCCCCGCGAAGTCGGTCACCGACCTCGTCGCGCTTGCCAAAGCGAAGCCCGGCGGCTTGAGCTTTGCCTCCCAAGGCACCGGTTCCGGCGGGCATCTGCTTGGCGAGATGTTGAAGCTCAGGACCGGAGCGAACTTGGTGCACATTCCCTATCGCGGCGCTGCTCCCGCCGCCACCGATCTTGCTGCCGGGCGGGTCGACTTCTTCTTCGTCTCCTATTCCTCGCTGCTGGCGTTTCTGCAGGCGGGCAAAGTGCGCGCCCTTGCGGTGACGTCACCGAACCGGCTGCCGGTGCTGCCCGATGCCCCGACGATGAGTGAGGCGGGCTTTGCCGGAGTGGTGCTCGACGCCTGGTTCGGGCTCGTTGCCCCGGCGGGCACACCCGATCTCGTTATCGGTAAGCTCAATGCCGCATTCGTGCAGGCGTTGCGAGATCCGCAGATCGTCAAGCAGATGACCGATCAAGGCGCCGAAGCGCGCCCCACCACGTCCGCGGAATACGCGGCGTTCATCGCCTCCGAAACCGAACGCCTCGGCAAGCTCGTGCGCGCAGTGGGAGCGAAGGCGGACTGAGGCCGCGGCTCGTCGGGCGCCCAAGCTCGGCGCGAGGGGCCGTCACGCGACATGCGCGTTCCCTGAACCAGCCCCGCGAAGGCAGAATTTTCCATCCCATCATTCAGCTTTGCCACAAAATTTTTCTCTTTTTACCTCAGCAGTGGCTACTATATAGAAAATAATACTAGATGCGCTTTGACGGAGCTAGCCTGCGATGCGTTTCCTGCCGGTGTTTCTCGATACCTCCTCAGGGTTGGTCATTGTCGTCGGTTCAGGCGAACCCGCGCGCGGCAAGTTGCGACTGCTGCGCGCGGCCGGAGCGCATGTGCGCTGGTTCTCCCGCGACGTCGACATTGCGGAAGAGATGCTGACGCTGCCGGGACGAGGCCGGCTCGAAATCAGTGTCGGTGATCCGCTCAAAGCCGATTTGAGCGATGCCGTCGTCGTTGTTTCGGCGACCGGCGATGCGCTCGACGCGCAAATTGCCGCCCGCGCCCGCGGCCATCGCATCCCCGTCAATGTCGTCGACCGGCCCGAGCTTTCGACGTTCATTTTTCCCGCCGTCGTCGATCGCGGCGAGGTGGTTGTCGCGATCGGCACCGGCGGCGCCTCGCCGGTCCTGGCGCGGCGTCTGCGCGAACTGATCGAAGCCTTGCTGCCCACGCGCATCGGCGAGCTTGCCCAATTGATCGGCCGCCACCGCCGCCGCTTCGCGGCCGTCCCGCGCGCGCTGTCGCCGCGCCGTTTCTGGGAAAACATCATCGCCGGTCCGATTGCCGAGGCGGTCCTTGCCGGGCGCTCCGGCGAGGCGGAGGCGCGGCTCGCCGCCGCGATCGACGATGATGGCGCTGGCGAAAGCAGCGCCGGCAAATCGGAAACGGTGTTTCTCGTCGGCGCGGGGCCGGGCGATCCCGACCTTTTGACCTTGCGCGCGCTCCATGCGCTCGCTGACGCGGATGTCGTGTTCTACGACGAGTTGGTGACGCCGGCCGTGCTCGATCGTGCCCGCCGCGGCGCCGAGCAGGTGTTCGTCGGCAAGCGGCGCGGCGAGGCAGGCATCGGACAGGACGAGATCAACCGGCGCCTCGTCGCTGCCGCGCGCGCCGGGCGCCGCGTCGTGCGGCTCAAGGGCGGTGATCCCTTCATCTTCGGGCGCGGGGGCGAAGAGCTGGAGTATTTGCGCGCGGCCGGCGTACCGGTCGTCGTCGTGCCCGGAGTAACCGCCGCCCTCGGCTGCGCCGCTGAAGCGGGCCTTCCGCTGACCTTCCGCAACGAGGCGGGCAAGCTTGCCTTCATCACCGCGCAGCGGGCCGAAGAGGCGGCCGCAATCGATTGGTCGAGCCTCGCCGACCGGCAGACGACTGTTGTCGTCTACATGGGACTGGCGTCTGCGTCCGCCGTGCGCGACGGCTTGATCGCGGCCGGCCGAGAGGGACAGACCCCGACCGCGGTCCTTGCTCGCGGGACGCGAGCGGATTCGCAAGCGGCCGTCGGCCGCCTTGACGAGCTTGCCGCCTTGGCAAGCGAAGTGGGCGAGGGCCCAGCCATTCTCGTCATCGGCGAGGTGGTGGCCCGCTCGACGCCCTGGCGTGCCGCGCACGTCGACGGATTGATCGTGCGGGAGGCCGCATGACCTCGCCGCTGCAGCAGAAGCTCAAGGTCACCGGCCCGGTCGTCGTTACCGCCAACCGGCTTGGCGACGGCGCGGTCGTCTACCGCTCGGGCGATGGCAGCTGGACCGAGGATCTGGCCGCGGCCGCGGTGGTGACGACGACCCCGGCCGCAGTGGAGCTGCTCACCGCTGCGCTCTCCGACAAGCTCCGGGCGGTTGATGCCTATGTCGCGCCGGTCGAGTTGACGCCGCAGCAACAGGTGCTGCCGGGCAATTTGCGTGAGCGGATTCGCTTCAACGGACCGACCGTCGCGCTTCCGGGCGAAAGTTGAGGGCGCATGTATATCTATGATGAATTCGACCGCACGCTCGTCGAGGAACGCGTCCGCGAATTCCGCGACCAGGTCGCGCGACGCTTGTCGGGCGAACTGACGGAAGAGGAATTCAAACCGCTGCGCTTGATGAACGGCGTCTATCTGCAGCTGCACGCCTATATGCTGCGCATCGCCATTCCCTACGGCACGCTCTCCTCCGACCAGATGCGCATGCTCGCGCCTGTGGCGCGGCGCTACGACCGCGGCTACGGCCATTTCACCACGCGGCAGAACATCCAGTTCAACTGGATCAAGCTTGCGGAGCTGCCCGACGCGATGGCCGATCTCGCCCGCGCCGGATTGCACGGCATGCAGACCAGCGGCAATTGCGTGCGCAATATCACGACCGATCAATGGGCCGGCGTCGCGCCCGGCGAGATCGAGGATCCGCGCATCTGGGCGGAGCTTCTGCGCCAGCATCTGACGCTGCATCCCGAATTCTCTTTCCTGCCGCGCAAGTTCAAAATTGCGCTCACCGCCTCCGCACACGATCGCGCGGCGGTGAAGATCCACGACATCGGCCTGCGCATGTACCGCAACGGGGCCGGCGAGACCGGCTTCGAAGTGATGGTGGGCGGCGGGCTCGGCCGCACTCCGTTCCTCGGCAAGACTATAAAGCCCTTCCTGCCGAAGCGCGATCTGCTGAGCTACGTCGAGGCGATCATGCGCACGTACAATCAGTACGGCCGACGCGACAACATCTACAAGGCACGCATCAAGATCCTGGTCCACGAGCTCGGCGCGGAGAAATTTGCGCGCGAGGTCGAGGAGGAGTGGCAGTCGATCAAGGATGGCGCGCTCGCGCTCGACCCTGCGGTGGTCGCCGATATCGCGGGGCGATTCCGCTATCCCGACTACGAGGAGCTTGCGGACGATGCGCCCGAGCTGGCGAAGGCGCGCGAGGACGCGCGCTTCCGCACT
>CBFGVM010000047.1:0-15008 GCA_965652015.1 uncultured Alphaproteobacteria bacterium | reverse complement strand
ACGCCGAGGTGTTTTTTTGCCGAGTTCGGCCAGTCCATACAGCGGCCGAACTCGGGTAAACCGGAGTTCGGCTGCAAGCGGGGGAGGGGACGATGTGGTACCCTTCGTCAAAACCCGAAATACGCGTCACCGGCGAGAGGCGGCGGCGATGCGCTTTCAACTCCGCGTGCGATTGCGGATCATAAAGGTGTCGTAGCTGTATTCGGCGACCTGCCACCAGAGATATTCGTCGGTGCGAAACGCCGCGATCGAGTCCCAGACTTTTTTGTAATCCTCGTTGGCCGCCGAAGTCTCGGCGTTGACCTCGTTCGACGCCTTCAAACAGGCTTCCATGATCGACGGTGAGTACGGACGCAATTGCGTGCCGGCCGCGATCAGACGCTTTATGGCTTGAGGATTGCGGGCGTCGTATCTCGCCAGCATTTCAACGTTGGCAAAACCCGCGGCGGCGGCAACGACCGCCTGGTAGGTTTTGGGCAATTCGTTCCATTTGGCCAGGTTGATCAGGAGGTGCAACGTGGTGCCTCCTTCCCACCAGCCGGGGTAATAGTAGAACTTCACAACCTTGTAGAAGCCGAGCTTCTCGTCGTCGTAAGGCCCGACCCATTCGGCGGCGTCGATGGTGCCCCTCTCGAGCGCCGGATAGATGTCGCCGCCCGCGATCTGCTGCGGGACCACGCCGAGCTTCTGCAGCGTCCGGCTGGCCCAGCCACCCATGCGAAACCTGAGCCCTTTGAGGTCTTCCGGCTCCTTGAGCTCTTTATGGGCCCAGCCGCCCATCTGGCAGCCGGTATTGCCGGCAGGCAGGCATTTCACGTTGAATTTGCTTCCGAACGCGTCGATCAGCTTCGTGCCGTCGCCATCGTAGAACCAGGCATTCTGCTGACGGGCATTGAGCCCGAACGGGGTGGCGCAGAAGAGCGCCCAGGTCGGGTCCTTGCCGATGTAGTAATAATTGGCCGTGTGGCCCATCTCGACGGTGGCGTTTTGCACGGCGTCGAGCACCTGCAGTGCGGGCACGATCTCACCGGCGGCGAAGCTCTGGATCTGGAACTTGCCGTCAGTCGCCTCGGAGACATATTTGGAGATCGTTTCACAACCTCCATAGAGGGTGTCCAGCGATTTTGGCCAGCTTGCCGTCAATCGCCATCTGATGGTCGGCATCGACTGGGCGATTGCGGGCTTGGCGATGCTAGCTGTAGCCGCGCTGGCTCCCGCGGCGATCAGGAATTGACGGCGTTTCATGTGGCTCCCCTTCGTTGGATCGTGTCATGTCCAATGGTCGGCGATTCGACCGCGGGGCTTACGGCTCGGCATTCGCAACGATGTCGTTTGGGCCCGGTAATGACCCCTCGGCAATCCGCGCCTAGCATGGACCGCGCGTCCTGCCCAAGTCAAAGATATCTTGCCAGTCTCGGCCGCCACAAAGAGCTGAGCGCGTTATTGGATGGCCGGCGCAGGTCTCATTGCGATTTCAGACCGGATGCCTTCACCACCGCTGTCCAGCGCGGAATTTCCGCCGCGACAAACGCCGCGAAATCCTTGGGCGAGCCAATTGTGTATTCGAAGCCGAGCTTTTTCATACTGGCGGTCATCTCGGGAGATTGTAGCGCCTCGTTGATCGCGGCGTTGAGCTTGTCGACGATGTCGGGGGGAGTTGCGGCCGGCGCCCACGTCCCGGCCCAGAATTCAAGGGATAGCTCGTCAAGACCGAGCTCCTTCATGGTTGGCACGTCGGGCAAATCGGCAGTGCGTTCCGGGCTCGATGTGGCCAGCGCCCTGATCCTGTCCTCACGAATGAGCGGCAGTACCGTCGCCGGTGACGGCCAGTAGACATGAATGCGGCCGCCCAGCATGTCGGGGATGACGAGTGCGCCACCGCGGTACGGAACGCTGGTGATATCGAGGCCGTGTAGGCGATTGAAATATTCGGCGACAAGTTGAGACACCGTCCCCTGTGCGAAGCCGAGACTGAGCTTCCCAGGATTTGCCTTGGCGTGGGCGACAAATTCCGTGACCGACCTGGCGGGCACTTGTGCATTGATGGTGAGGAGCAAGGAGGTGCGCGCAATGAAAGCGACGGGCGTAAAATCCTTCTGCGGATCGTATTCGATCTGCTTGGTCATGATCGGCTCGATCACGAGAGCCGAGCTTGCGAACAGCAACGTATAGCCATCGGGAGGCGCTGCCGCGGCCGCCTTGGTACCGATCGTTGTGCCGCCACCGGGCTTGTTGTCGATCACGACAGCCTGGCCAAGCTTGGCTTGCAGTTGTGGCGCCAGCAACCGCGCCACGACGTCGTTCGGCGAGCCTGGCGTGTAGGGAACGATGATCCGGACCGGCTTGCTCGGAAAGGCTTGGGGCTGGGCCGCCGACGGCCTGCCGATCGCCGCAAGCACCGCGATGGCAACAACGAATGCGAACCTGCCAGCCGCGGATCCCCCCATTCCGTGCGCTCCATGGGGAATATTGGCGAAGTACTCGCGCAAAGGAGCAGCGCGAGCCGCCAACGAAAGTGGCGACGCAGCGATAATGGTGGTGCTGTCGCGGACTCGCAAGCCCGCGCGCAATGGCCACGCCCTTGCGAACTATTATTTTCAGAAGCCGTTACAGCACAGACATTGAGCTGTTCTCCGACGCGAGGCTCGAAGAACCAGCGCCGTAACCGCCTCGCTCAATGGGGCCGTTCGCGTAGCCGGCGATCGAGTGCCGACATGCCCGGCAGCGGGTCTCCAAAGAAAGCTGCTGTTAGGCTTTGCTGGTCTCGCAATGCCTCCCGGCGATCGCGCTCGGCGAGTGCCAATGGACTAGGAGCGAAGCTCGGCGGAATCGTTACTTGAGCGAGCTTGTCGCCGCGTGCATGTACATTCAGAAGTTTGGCCATAGTTTCCCCCGTCTACCTCCCCAAGGCCGCAGGCTTAGGGCACGCTAGTACATTGTCCAAACGGTGACGCTTGGCGGTCTAAATTGGGGCACGAAGGAGTAAATAAAGGCGGATGCGCGATTAAGCGATCTGCTCTGACTGATCCCGACGATGATGGACGGGGCGTGCATTTTCAGCCTGAGCCCGATGGATCGCAGATCGCCAACTTCTTCATTTTTGGCCGATTGCAGACTGCGAAGCTGCGCCCTTTGACGCGTGGGATCGTTTCTTTGCACCTGAGCAGTTGATATTGTTTTGGGCGAAGGCGGATAGCCCTCGCCAGAAGCCGACGCGATCGCCGGCTCGGCGAGGTGTATCCCGAACGACGAGCACGGATGAACGTCGTGATCCGGCGGCTGCGGTTGGCTTCGGGCCTCGTCATGTTGGCATACGTGACGACCCATTTCGTCAATCACAGCCTGGGCCTCATTTCGGTCCAGGCCATGGATCGCGCGCTCGAGCACATCTACGAATATTGGGCGTCCTACCTCGGCACCATCCTCCTCTACGGCGCTTTCGCAACCCATTACAGCTTGGCGCTTTGGGCGCTGTGGCTGCGCCGCTCGCTCAAGATGCCGTTGCCCGAGGCGACCCAACTCGTGCTCGGATTCTCGATTCCGTTTTTTCTCACGGACCACGTCCTGCAGACGCGCGTCGCCGACAGCGTCTATGGCGCCGGCGTCGGCTATTACTCGGCGGTGTTGCAGACCTATTTCGTGACCAATCCGTTGCGTGGCGCGCTCCAGTTCGCAGTGTTGCTGATCGCCTGGGTCCACGCCATGATTGGACTCTGGTTCTGGCTGCGCCTCAAGCGCTGGTATCCGCGTTGGCAGCCGATCCTCTACGCTTTCGCGCTCTTGCTCCCGACCTTGGCGATACTGGGCGTCCTCGAGGCTGGCCGGCAGGTCGCGGCAATGGCTGAGGATCCGGCCTGGGTCGCACAGCACGCGCAGAATCATCCGCGCCCGGCTCCGGCGGATGCTGCCTTCCTCGATCAGCTGGTGGTGTGGGTGCGTTATGCCTTCGTAGCGGCGCTGCTTGCTGTTTTGGCCGCGCGCGTGGTGCGTTGGTACTGGCAACGCCGGCACGGCGTCGTCCGGCTGACTTATCCGAGCGGCCGCGTCGTGCCGATCGTGCGCGGCGTCTCGGTGTTGGAGGCGAGCCGTATGGCCGGCATCCCGCATGCCTCCGTGTGCGGCGGCCGCGGCCGTTGCTCCACCTGCCGCATCAAGGTCGGCGGGGCGCCTGAGGCGCTGCTGGTGCCGGCGTCCGAAGAGCTGAAGGTGTTGCGCCGCGTGGGTGCAGCGCCCGACGTGCGGCTCGCCTGTCAGCTGCGTCCGCACGGAGATTTGCGCGTGACGCCGCTGTTGCCCGCGACCGCCCAGGCAAGGGATGGATTCAGTCGGCCGGGGTACCTCCATGGCGCCGAGCGCGAGATCGCCATCCTGTTTGGCGATCTTAGATCTTTCACCCAGCTGTCGGAAAAGAAGCTGCCCTACGATCTGGTCTTCCTCCTCAATCGCTACTTCGCCGAGACCGGCCATGCGGTCGAGGCAGCTGGCGGCCGCATCGACAAGTTCATCGGCGACGGCGTGATGGCGCTGTTCGGTCTCGACAGCGGCGTCGAGGCCGGCTGCCGCCAAGCACTCGCCGCGGCGAGAGACATGTCCGCACGCATCGAAAGTCTCAATCGCGCGCTGGTCCACGACATATCCGAGCCGCTGCGGATCGGCATCGGCATTCACACCGGGCCGGCCATCGTCGGCGAGATGGGTTACGGCTCGGCGGTGTCGGTCACAGCGGTTGGCGATTCCGTCAATACGGCGAGCCGCATCGAGGGCCTCACCAAGACCTACGGCTGCGAGCTCGTGATTTCCGAAGCCGTGGCGCTGCGCGCTGGCATCGACCTCGGCGATGCCCCTCGTCATGAGATCGAAATCCGCGGTCGGGTCGAGCGTCTCGTCGTGCGCACGTTTGCGCGGGCGAGCGAGCTGCCGGAGCTTGCAGCGGCAAAGAAGGTGGAGCGCGTGGCAGCCGAATAGCCCTCAAGGGCATTCGGCGCCGCTGTCGATCCAAGCGCGGATCAGGAGCAAAGCCAATCATCAGCGAAAGGCCGGTGCAGCGATGCAGACTCACTGAGCAGCGGATGCAGCCTTGGCCGCCGGCGTGACGCGCCACACCGTGTTGCCGACGTCGTCAGCGACCAGCAGCGCACCCGTTTTGTCGATCGCGACACCGACCGGCCGGCCCAGCGCCTTTCCGTCCTGATCGACAAAACCGGTCAGGACATCGACCGGCTGCCCGGAGGGATGCCCATTGCTGAACCGCACGAAAATCACCTTGTAGCCGCTCAGCGGTTTGCGATTCCACGATCCGTGCTGTCCGATGAAGGCGCCGCCGCGGTATGGGTCAGGCAGCGAACTGCCGGTATCGAAGGTCAGCCCGAGCGAGGCGGTATGGTTGCCGAGCGCGTAATCGGGAACGATTGCTTTGGCGACCATCTCCGGATTGGCCGGCACTCGCGTATCCACGTGCTGTCCGTAATAGCTGAAGGGCCACCCGTAAAAGCCGCCGTCCTTTACCGAGGTCATGTAATCCGGCACCAGGTCGCTGCCGAGCTCGTCGCGCTCGTTCACGGCGGTCAATAGCGCACCGGTCTGAGGCTCCCAATCCATGCCGTTGGGATTGCGAAGTCCCGAGGCGAACACCCGCGATTTGCCGGTCGCGGGATCGATCTCCAGGATCGCTGCGCGATTTTCCTCCTTGTCGAGACCGTTTTCTCCGACATTGCTGTTGGAGCCGACGGTGACGTAGAGCCGCGATCCGTCGCGGCTTGCGATCACGTTCTTCGTCCAATGATGATTGATGGGCCCTCCCGGCAGGTCGGCAACCTTGACGCCGGCGTCGCTGATCCGTGTCGCGCCCTCGGTGTAGGGAAAGCGCAAGAGGGCGTCGGTATTGGCGACGAAGAGATCGTTGCCAACCAGCGTCATGCCGAACGGCGAGTTGAGGCCCTCGAGAAAGATCGTCTTCGTCGCGCTGCCGGTCCCGTTTGTGTTCCGCAAGAGTGTGATGCGGTTCGCGCTCGGGGCGCCGGCGCCGACGCGTTTCTGCACCATTCGAAAGAAGAACCCTTTAATGCCCTTTGCGTCGTCCGGCCGCGGCGGCCCATCGGACTCTGCGACTAGGATATCGCCGTTCGGCAGCGCATAGAGCCAGCGCGGATGACTAAGTCCGATCGCGAACGCATGCACCGCAAGTCCGCTCGCTGCCGTTGGCTGCGCGCCCTCCGTCCAGCCCTTTGCCGGGGCGATGTGAACGGTCGGAAGTGAGGTCTTCGTCGGTTCGGGAAGCGTGGGGGAGGGGCCGATCCCCGCGCTTTCAGGCAACTTTGCGTTGTCGCCGGTGAAGAAGAACGCACCAACTGCGGCAATGGCGGCGATCAGAACGATGGCGCCGACGATCAGAAGACCCGCTCGCTTGGTCATCGCAGTTGCTTGCTTTGAGGGCTCCGGTTTTGAACGTGGTTATTCAGAATCGGTTCCAAAGCCGCGTGTGGCCCAGCGATTGTTTTCGAAACCATCGACGATGGAACTCTTTTGGGGAAACCGCATTACTTCAGGGATTGTTCAATCGGAGGTCACCCAATGGGCCGTTATCTTCTTTTGTGGTTGCTCGGCATTCCAATTCCGATCTTGCTTCTGATCTGGGCCTTTGGCGGGCTCCACTGAACGGGCGGCGCGGTCTGCCAGGCAAAACGTGACGCGAGCGGGCGGACGCAGGTTGCGTCCGCCTTTCGCGCCAATGGAGGCGCTCTCGGTCGATGAGATCCCGACCGGCAGCGGCTGGCAATACGAGCCCAAATGGGATGGCTTTCGCTGTCTGCTCTTCCGCAATGGACGAAGCGTCGTTCTGCAGTCCAAGTCCGGCCGCCCGCTCACGCGTTATTTCCCTGACCTTGTCGAGGCGGCGCGAGCTCTAAAGGCCGAGACCTTTGTCCTCGACGGCGAGATCGTGGTGCCGCAGAACGGCACATTCTCGTTCGACGACTTGCTCCAACGCATTCATCCGGCGTCGAGTCGCGTGCAAAAGCTAGCGGCAGAAACACCAGCAGTGCTGATTGTGTTCGATCTGCTGGCTGATACCGACGGCCGGCCGCTGACCGATCTGCCGCTGCGCGAGCGGCGCCGTAAATTGGAAGCTTTTGCGCGTCGATATCTCAGAAACAAGCGAAGGATTCGGCTGTCGCCCGCCACGACCAAGCTGAGTGAAGCCAAGGCGTGGCTCAAGGATGTCGGAGCCATGCTCGACGGCATCATCGCGAAGCGCAGCGACCTCGACTATCGCTCGGGGGAGCGCACCGGAATGCAGAAGGTCAAGAACTACCGCAGCGCCGACTGCGTCGTCGGCGGTTTTCGGTACAACGAAGGCAAACCGGTGGTCGGTTCGCTCTTGCTTGGCCTTTATGACGAGGACGGGTTACTGCATCACGTCGGCTTCACCTCGACGATTCGCAGCCGCGACAAGAAGGAGCTCACGCGCAAGCTCGAACGATTGATCGCACCACCCGGGTTTACCGGCAGTGCCCCAGGCGGCCCGAGCCGATGGTCCACCGATCGCTCCGGACAATGGGAACCGCTCAAGCCGAAGCTCGTGGTCGAAGTTCGATACGACCATTTTTCCGGACACCGCTTTCGGCACGGAACGAAGTTCTTGCGCTGGCGGCCCGACAAGTCGCCGCGGCAGTGCACCATGGACCAAGTGGTGCAAAAGAAAGCAAATCTGACACGACTATTGATCTAGCCGCTTGCGGCTTCCGCCGATGGAACCCGCCGAGCGGCTCCCTCGTTCTACCTGAGCCATCATTGGCACGCGGGGACTAGCAAGAGAGGAACCGCTCGAATGAGGAGCAAGCTTCTGATCAGTACGGCTGCGCTATTGGCAGGCGTTGCCTTGGCGTCAGCCCAAAGCATGCAGGGCGAACAGCGCGGCGGTGCGGCCCAAGGTCCGCAATCGCAGTCGTCCCCGAAGCAAAGTCCATCCCAAGACGGGATGCAAGGAACGCAGGACCGCTCGCAGCGCGGCCAAGCTGGCCAAGCGACGGGCCAGGCCCAGCCTGAATCTGGAGCGCAGCAGGGCAAACAGGGTCAGTCGCAGCAGCGCAGCCAAGGCCAAAAGCAGCGGGACCAGACCAGCGGTCAAGGGTCGCAACGTGAGCAGGGTCAAACGGGTCAATCGCAACAAGGTCAGACCCAGCCAAGCCAGACCCAACCACGCCAGAGCCAGCCAAGTCAGGCCCAACCCGGTCGCACCCAGCCAAGTCAGACCCAGTCGGGCCAAGCTCCGCAGCAAGGTCAAAGCGGGCAGGGGCAAACGTCGCAGCAGGGCCAAACGCAGCAAGGGCAGGCGGGCCAAGCGGGTGGCAGCGCCAACCTGACGACGGAACAACGCACGCGGGTTCGGGAGACGGTGTTGAGCGGCAGGAATGTGCCGCGGGTCAACAACGTCAATTTCACCCTGAGCGTCGGCACGACCGTACCGACCAGGGTCCGCGTGGTGGCAGTTCCCCCACCCCTGATCGAGATCTATCCCCAGTGGCGTGGGCACATGTACTTCGTCGTCGGCGATCAGATCATCATCGTGGACCGCAGTCACAGGATCGTTGCGGTCATCAACGTCTGATCGGATCGCTTAGAACGAACTTGGGACGGCCTCCGGCGGAGGCCGTCTTTTTTCTGCGGCGTCGCAGCCGCGCTATCGCAAACGGCGAAAAAAAGCCCCGCTCGCGCGGGGCTAGTTGTTCGAATGGGGAAGCAATCTTATTTGCTTCCGCCTTGCTGTTGATCCTGTGCAGGCGAGCCCGCCTGGCCACTGGTTGAGGGCTTGTTAGCGCCCTGATCCTGCGATGGCTGTTGGCTCATGTCCTTGTTGTTCTGCTGCGGTGCTTGGCTCGAGCCACTCTGTCCGCTGGTCGAGGGCTGGCCACCTTTGTCAGCATTCTGGTTCTGCTGTGCCGGGGCTTGCTGTGAGGAGCCAGTCTGACCGCTGGTCGAGGGCTGATTAGCACCCTGATTCTGCTGCGCGGGCGCCTGTTGCTGAGCTTCGCCGCCTTGGCCGCCAGTCGAAGCGCCGCTGCCCTGGCCTGTCGTGGCACCGCCCTGCGCGCCGGTGTTACTGCCCTGCGCGCCGCTCATGTTCGACAATCCGAGCGCTGTGACGGTCTGATTGTCGATGCGGCCGCTCACCTGGAAGCCCTGTTGCCGCTGGAAGGCGGTGATTGCTTCCACGGTCCGCGGACCCATCCTGCCGTCGACGACAACGGCGAACCCTCTCTCCGTCAGTACGGTCTGGACTTGCCGGATTTGATCGGAGCTGAGGTTCAACGCGCTCGCGCCGCCGCCACCGCCGCCACGCAGGTGTGCCCCGCCGGAGGAGCCAACGGGTACGACCGCAACGATCTTGCGGCTGCGCTCGACGATGACGATCTCATCACGCACGACGAAATACTGGTGTCCGCGCCACGCCGGGTTGATCTCGATCAGCGCCGGCGGGACATCGACGATGCGAACGCTCGTCGGCACCACTGTTCCGACACCGATCGCAAAGTTGACGTTGTTCACGCGCGGCACGTTGCGGCCGGCGAGGACGGTCTGCTGGATCGTCGTGCGCTGTTGTTGCGTCAGATTCACGCTGCCGGCCTGACCCGTTGCGGTGCTGCCAGTTTGGCCGCTCGCGCTACTGCCAGTCTGTCCTGACGTCTGGCCTTGCTGTCCCTGACCCTGCTGTGGCGCCTGCTGGGTCTGGCTCTGTTGCGGAGCTTGCTGACCCTGCTGGCGCTGCCCCGTGGTCTGGTCCCGCTGGCCTTGGTTGCGCTGAGCCTGACCTTGCTTGCCCTGCTCGCGTTGGCCCTGCTTGCTTTGGCCCTGCTGCGGAGCCTGCGCCTGACCTTGCTGGTCTTGGCCTCCCTGCGTCTGGCCTGTGGTCTGGTCGCGCTTGCCCTGACCTTCGTTGCGCTGGCCGGCTTGCCCCTGCTTGCTTAGCTCTCGCTGGCCCTGGGCTTGCCCTTGCTTGCTCTGGTCCTGTTGGCCCTGCTTCGCTTGACCGCTCGTCTGCTCGCGTTCACTGCGCTGCTGTGACTGACCTTGCTTGCTCTGCTCCTGCGCTCCGCGGTGCGCTTGGCCGGCGCGGCCTTTCTCCTGAGTCGTTCCGGCCGAGCGCGCCCTTTCCCCTGAGGCGCTCCGGCCGCCCCGCGCCCCATCGGCGCGCCGCCCTGGGGGGCGCCGCTGGATTGGCCGCCGGATTTGCCGCCCGGCATCTCCTGGGCTGACGCTACGGCAAATCCTGCCAATAACGCAGCCGTGCTGGCTAACAGTTTCTTCCTCATGGAATGGTCCTCGTCCTTCTTCACGGTTCCCCGTGCGGACCCATGGCGAATTGGTTCGGGGGACAACGAAGCGGATGGTGCACAGTTCCTGCCGTGCGCTCGGTTTCACTGCGGCCGCTCGCCGCTTGGCCCGGTCGATTTTTGGGAACAAAAATTTTGCAAGAGATCCTTGGAAATCCTGCGAGGTTAATGCAGTGCAAAATTTCAGAGCGACTTCACCCTCGTGACGCCCAATCATTCATCTGCGCTTTACTTTTGCCGCGGCTCCCGCAAGTCTTCGCCCACGGTTACCAACTTGCCTTCGAGCTTGGCGCGCACCGCCTCGAGCAACGTACGAGCGGCGTTGCGCACCTCCTCTTGAATGGCGGAATCGGCGTCGAGATCGGCGTGGCTGGTGGCGTAGGGCTTCCAATAACCGATGTAGCGATCGAGCTCCGCCATCGGACCGGCCGGACGCAGCTGCATGAAGCAAAGCCAATCGGAAATGCTCCGTCGGACGTTCTCGACGCCCTCGACGTCCCCATGCACGACGACGGAGAACAGCCGACCCGCGAGATGGCGGGGATAATCCCAGCCTTCAAGCTCGATGCGCTTCGCCAGCTCCGCGTTCTTGCCCTGGGTGCGCGTGGGATCGGGATTGCCTCCATCCGCGCAGACGAGACGGTCCATCATCAGCTTGAGTGGCGATGAGACCTGATACCAGTTCACGGGCGTGATAATCATGATGCCGTGGGCCGCAACCCACATCGGGTAGATCTCGTTCATCCAATCTTGTGTCTGACCGAGTGAATAATTCGGATAGCATGAGCACGGCCAGTGGCAGAGGGCGGCGGCCGTGGAGAAGCAGGCCTTGCACGGATAAATGTGGCGTCCGTATTCCGAAGCGAGGCGACTGAGATCGAGCAGCTCGATGGCAACGCTCGGTGCGGCGGCAAATACCTCGCGCGCGATTTCCACCAAGCGATAAGACTTCGACATTTCGCCCGGACAGGTATGCTCGCTGCGCGATGAACAGTTGATCAGCAGAATGGCCGGCTTGCTGCGATCATCGTGACGGCGCTGGGCATCGGCGATGGCGGCGCGAGCCGCGAGCCAATCCACTGCAAGATCGTAATCCGGGTCGGCAAATTCCGCGCCTGCTTTGCGCGTCCGCGGCGCTTTGCGACTGTGTGAATAAGCATCCCATGCCGCGGTGGCGATGCTGTCGAGCTCGCCGGCAAGCGAATCAAATGCGCGATCCTGGAATTGAGCGAGAAAGCGTTTGCGGAATTCGCCTTCGTTCAAGCGCGGACTGGGCATTCCCTTGCGGGGCGTCAACCGCGACATCGGCTCGCTCCTGGTCTAGCTGCAGCCACTCACGCACGCGGCTGCGAGACTGGTGCGGCGCAATCCCGGTTTTGCGGCCTGGGCTCGCGTCGATCCGGGGTCGGTAACCGATTAACGCTGCAAGTCTGTGAAAGTTGCGTCCAAGCGCCGCTGGGCAAAAGCGGTAGCGACGAAGAGTCCCGCGGGGCGTCAGGCGAACCAAGTTCCCACTGGCCCGTTATCTGTCAGGCATTTGCCCGCATGCCGGCAATGCGCGTGCACGACCGGCGCCGATAGGCTTCCGCGCGCACCTCTTGGCATCCAGGAACGCAAGCGATGTCCGTCCATAAAGCAATCGATCAAATTGTCGAGGCATTCATTCCCGAGATGGAAAAAATTTCAAAAATGAAGGAAAGCGAGGAGCAGAAAGAACGCCAGTACAAGGCGTGGCTGCGCGCCACGCTGCAAAAATTCGCCGCCGACGTGCGCGACATCGAATTGTCCAAGAAAGCGGAGGATTCTCCCGGTGGTGCAGCTTGACCCTGCGCGGCCGCAGCGCGGGGCACGTTCGATAGGACAAAAGCAAAGCGGCGAGTCACGCGACCGATGAGTGCCGAGTCCAGTCCGAAAGGGCGTCACCCGAAACCTTCCGCGGATCAGCGAGGAGCAAAAACCGGACGCCGCCCACGCATCCGCGACCGACTTCGCAGTATCCATAGTCGATCGCGCCAGCTGATCTCCGAGCATCGGCACAGGCGCAAACTTCGCGACCGCGAAGTATCCGATCGCAGCCGACGGGGGCTCGATTGGACGAATTTTTTCTTGGCCGACGTGCAGATGAGCTTCGGCTCGTTCCTGGCGTTTTATCTGGCCGATCTCGGCTGGTCGAAGCAGGACGTCGGCCTTGCGCTCACCGTCGGTGGATTGGCCGCGGTGGCGGCGCAAATCCCGGGTGGGGCGCTTGCCGACGCCGTGCGTTGGAAGCGAGGTCTTGCAGTATGCGGCTTTGCCCTGATTGCGGTCTCGGCGCTGATCCTCGCGATTTGGCCGAGCTTCCCGCTCGTGTTCATGGCCGAGATTCTCCACGGCACGAGCGCGGGACTTGTGGGGCCCGCGATCGCCGCGATCAGTCTCGGTCTCGCGGGGCGCCGTGGGATTTCGTCGCGCGTCGGGCGAAATTATCGCTTTGCGGGTGCAGGCAACGCCATGACGGCCGCCTTCATGGGCGCGCTTGGAGCGTATCTGTCGAACAGCGCCATCTTCATTGCTGCGGCGCTGTTGTGCATTCCCGCTCTCATTGCGCTCAATGAAATCCGCCCGAACGAGATCGACTACGCGCGCGCCCGCAACGCCACCACGCGCGATCACGCCCTCGACCTGCAAAGGCTGATCGATTTCACCAAGAACTGGCGCCTCGTTCTTTTCGCGGGCGCTCTCGTCTTGTTTCACCTTTCCAATGCGTCATTGCTGCCTTTGGTCAGCGAAAATCTGGCGCATAGCAAGATCGCCAACAGCACTCTGTTTATGGCCGGCCTCATTGTGGTCCCGCAGTTGGTGGTCGCGATTTTGGCGCCGTGGATCGGGTACTGGTCCGAGTTGTGGGGCCGCAAGCCGCTGCTGCTCGCTGGCTTTGCCATCGAAACGGCGCGCGCGCTGCTGTTCGCATTCGTCTCTGACCCCGTGCTGATGATGGTCGTGCAGCTACTGGACGGAGTGACCGGCGCGGCCGTGACGGTGCTGACGATCATCATCACCGCGGATCTCACCGCCGGCACGGGGCGGTTCAATTTGGCGCAAGGCGTGCTTGGCACGACGCGGGGCATCGCGGCGGCGATCGGCACCGGCTCGGTCGGCTTGATCGTGCAGCAATTCGGGGACTTCACGGGATTTTTGTTAATGGCCATCGGGCCGGCCATCGCCGCAGCGCTGATCTGGACGTGCCTGCGGGAAACGAAGCCCCCGAAATACGACAACTAATGTGCCGCAACGCCGCTAGATCGCAGCGCGCGCTGCTTCGCCTGGGTTGTGCGGGGAAACCGCGCGGTCAGCAGGGAACCACAGGTGCCCCACCACGTTTCCCTCGCACGACTGGAGCAAACCATCCGCGCGCGACCGCGTACTGCTCCGGTCCGAGACCCCGGACCGTCGCGACCGGGGTCTCTTATTGTGGACGGACCGAGCGCCTACGAGCGGCAGGCTGCGTCGAACGTCGAATCCGTTAACCGGCGCAACAGGAATCCAAGACGGTACGCCTGCGTCGGTCGCGGGCGCAGAATTTTCCGATTTTCTTGGTCGAAGTAAGCGGCGTTTATAGCCTTCCCATCAGCACGAGGATGAGAAGGATGATCACGACGAGTCCCACCCCGCCGGAGGGATAGTAGCCCCACCCCGAACTGTACGGCCAGGTCGGGAGAGCGCCGATGAGCAGCAAAATTAGGATAATGAGCAGTATCGTCCCGAGCGACATAGTCGTCTCCATCTGAAACAACGGGGGGCGGTTTTGGTGTCGCGCCCCAGATGTCCGCATTACACAACAATTTGCCGGATTATAAGTTCCAAAGCCCCATATGTCGTCGGCCCGACGTAGCGGAACTTCTCCGCTTGCAACCGCATTAGCGACGCGAACTGGGCCGGTAGGCGAGTCGCAGCGGGAACGTGTGCGCGCGGCGTCCCCACCGTCGCCCTGGGCCATTGCCATGACTATCGGACATTCGCTTGCAATTTTCGATGTGGAAGGGACGCTGGTCGATAGCACCGCGCTGACGCTGCGTTGCTGGCAGGAGACGCTGCAGTCGTTCGGCTTTGAATTTTCGCTCGCCACATTGCAACGACATTCCGGCCAGGACCCGCGCGACATGTTGCATGAATTGCTCCCCGGCCCGCGCGTCAGCCGCGTCCTGCCGCGCGTGATCGAGGCGCAGGGCCGACGTTACCGCGACAAATACCTACCACAGGTGATGCCCTTTTCAGGTGTGCGGGCGCTGTTCGAACGCGTGAAGCGCGGGGGACAGCTGATCGCCCTTGCTACGACCTCATCCGCGGACGAGCTCGACCATTACCTCGGCCTGACGAACGTAGGCGATCTCGTCGATGCGGTCGCATGCGGAGATGACGTGCAACATGATAAGCCGGACTCGGCGCTCATCAAGGTTGCTCTTCTACGTGCCGGCAAGTTGGCGCCGGCGGATGCCATTGTGATCGGCGACACTCCTTACGACGCGATCGCGGCGAAGCGTGCCGGGGTCGTGGGGACTATCGGACTGCTGTCCGGAGGCTTTTCGAGACAAGAACTCGAGGCGAGTGGATGCATTGCGGTCTAACGCCATGCGGCCGATCTTCTTGCTCACTACGAAGAAACCGTCCGCCTGCAGGCCTGACAGGAGAGAGCGCGCATAG
>CBFGVM010000046.1:0-15012 GCA_965652015.1 uncultured Alphaproteobacteria bacterium | reverse complement strand
CCGCGCGAGGCATCAGGGGTAATTGGTACGGCCGGTTGTGCTTTGCTGCCGGCGTCAGCGTGCGCGATGCGTGACCCGGCCTCGCGTGTTGCGCCTTGGACGGGGAAGAAAGCGGCAGCAGTCGCGAGCACCATCTCCCGCCGGTGAAGGGCGAATCTGTTATTCGCGTCTTTGTCAGACCTCTTCATGGGTATTTCCGCTGTCGGAGCGCCGAAACGCGCGGGCGTCACGCGCGCCGCGCAACACGCTACGCCCTAACGCAACATAGCGATATAAATATCGTGCTAGGAGGGCGAGTCGAGTCGGACTTGCCCATGAAAACCAAGACTTATTTTGCTTTTCGAATCGACGTTTGGGATGGCGCTGACCGAGCACCTCGCCAGCCTCGACGATTAACGTTCCGCCTGAGCATCACGCAGCTCGTCCATCTCATCGCTAACGTCGATGTTGAATGTGAGCGTGCGGTTCTCGAAGCCGTCGCCGCTGGCTTTCTGCGAACGCTTCCGGCGACGTTACCCTGGCAACCCACCAGTCCTTCAGGGCATGATCTTCGGCATAGGATTCAGCGTCGCTCCGATCGGCGAACAAGCCGACAATTTGGAAGCCGTCCGCAGGGCTGCCGCATATCAAGATTGTCATGGGCATGTGATAGCTACGATCTTAGGTTTGGCGGCTTGCGAGATACATGGCGTGCGCTGGGTCAGCTGTTCGCTGGGACGGGCGTCCCGTGATGGAAAGAGACCGCCATCTGCGGCGCGGGCGGAAGCCGACTCACAGTGCCAGATCAATGGCTTCGGCCGATGTGATGGCCATCACGAAACGGCCGATTTTGGACGCTTCCTTCGCATGTGAGCGAGTAGCTTTGCGTCATTCGCGGCCGATCGATCCACCATTGCGGTCGTGTCCGCTTCGCGCCGAAGGCGCACAAAGAGGTGGGCGTACGCTAAGTCCGTCCTCGAAGCGGACGTCATTGCCCGCTAGAACGCACCGACGCTCAACCGCTCGTCACCCCGCACGCGAGGCGCCGCCAGATGGTCGATAGGCCTGCAATGATCAGGGACCAGGACAGGGTCGAGATCCGACTGACGCCGGAGGCCGAATACCGGCTTCCGTTCACCTTCATCGAGGCGTTGAACGAGGGAACGCTTTTCGATCGTCCGGCGCATGTCTTCCGCGATGCGGCCCGGCAGCACCGGTTGTTTCACGTCGTGAACCGGACCACCGAAAACATTCTCGGCGCCGGAGTCGTTCAACTGACATCGGGCGGAGACAAATCGCCCGCCCAGGCCGAAGTCGGTGGCCTGATGGTTCACCCGGCCGCACGCGGCTTCGGCATCGCTTCTCTTCTGGTGAAGGTCATGATGGTCTACGCCATCAAGGAAAGCGGGCGCGATGCGCCGGATGAGCAGTATCTCGCCCACGTCGTCGATGGGAATGGCGGCCCTCTCCACGCGCTGCTCGAGGCCGGCTTCAGGCCCGCCGGACATGTCGATATGCACCGCGGCGACATCGACGCGGTGATGGACCACATGCTCAAGGACGGGGAGTCCGCAGTTCGCCTGCAGGCCTTCGTCTTCGACCGTCAAGCGGTGGGAAAGCTGGTTTTGTCCCTTTGGACGTTGGTCCGCGAGCACCGCGGCCTGATCACGCGATCAGACGGAACAGGCGATATTCGCGTGACGGTCGATTTCTCGCACGTGATCCCACCCGCCCACCTGGAGTCGCAGGTCGAGCGGCTCAAGCTCAACAGTCATGTCTAAATGCCCGAACGCGGCCGGCGCATTCCCGAAGAAAGAGGTCGCGTCGCTCCCGGCAGCGGGGATGACGCAAGACCGCACAAATCGGAGCGATACGGGCGAGCGCCGCCTTATTTCGCGACTTGCCGCCACGGATCGAACGATCTCGTCCCGAGTTGGCCTGCTTATGAGACATGTCCGGCAGAATGCCGAAAGGCCAGCGCCGCATCCTTGAGCGCATGGGCCGCCGCTCCGGCCGGAGATGCATCGAAATCTTCCGCGCTGCCGAACACCGACATGGCTGCCACCACAGACCCGCGAGAATCAAGCAGGGGAGTCGCGACTGCGCTCACGCCGGGCAACAGGTGACCCGAGTGGGAAGCGAGATACGAGCCGCGGATCTCGCGCAGCTTGGCCTCGAGGGCCATGCGGTCGAGTCGCTCGACCGGCCCGCGGCCGGCTGACTTCTCGGAACGCATCAAAGGTCTCACGATCGTCCGCGGCATGAATGCCGCGAAGATCCATCCCGTCGCGGTGCGAAACAGCGGCAGCGTGGCGCCGACCCGCATCGTCACGATGATCGGCTTGCTGCTTTCCTCGACCGAGACGATGACCGGGCCATAGGTGCCCCAGACGGCGACCATGACGGACTCGTCAAGGCGATCTCGCACCCCTTGCTGCAGCTCGTGCGCTGCGCGCAGGACATTGGACCGCCCGATCGCCGCAACCCCGAGAGCGACCGCGAACGAGCCGATATCGTACGCCCTGGTCTTGGCATCCTGATGCACCAGACCAAGCCGCTGGTAGCTCACGAGATACCGATGTGCGGCGCTCGGCGACAGGCGAGCCCTGCTCGCGAGGTCCTTCAAGCCGATCGGTGCGTTGCTCTGCACCAGCGCATCCAACAAGCGCCCGCCGACCTCGATGGATTTTATTCCGCTCTGCATTGGCTGCTCGGATCATGACGAAGATCAATTCCGCATTAGTAAATTGGTTCACCGGATAATCCAACCCGACGCAACGCCGCATGTCTATGACATGTCTATAATCTCCGAGGATCAGGGATTTGAATGAGAGCCCGGAAACATACGCGGGTTGCGCTCGTGCAGGCCGCGCCGATCCTTCTGGACCGCGACGCGACCGTGACCAAGGCCGTGGCCCTCATTGGTGAAGCGTCCTCCACCGGAGCCGAGCTGATTCTGTTTCCCGAAGCATTCATCACCGGCTATCCGCGCGGGCTCGGCTTTGGAGCCGTGGTCGGCAGCCGGACACCGGAAGGCCGCAAGCTGTTCCAGGAATATTGGGAGGCCGCGGTTGAAGTCCCCGGTCCGGTCACCAGGGCGCTCGGCGCCGCCGCGCGCAACGCAAAGGCGTTCGTGGCAATGGGAGTGATCGAACGCGACACGGAATTTTCCGGTGGCTCGCTCTTCTGCTCGGTGCTGTTCTTCGACTGCAACGGCGATCTGGTCGGGCTGCACCGCAAGCTCAAGCCCACCGCCTCGGAACGACTAATCTGGTCGGAAGGCGACGGCAGCACCATGCCCGTGCTGCCATCGCCCGCCGGTCGCGTCGGTGCGCTGATCTGCTGGGAAAACTACATGCCGCTGGCGCGGATGGCGATGTATGCGCAGGGCGTGCAGATCCTGTTGATGCCTACGGCGGATGCGCGCGATATCTGGCTCGCCAGCATCCGCCACATCGCGTACGAAGGCCGCTGCTACGTGCTTTCGTGCAATCAGTTCGTCGACCGCAGCATGTATCCGGAACGCTGGCTTGCGCTGCCGGAATTGGCGGACGGCGATCCGATCGTGACGCCGGGGCGAAGCGCCATCGTCAACCCGATGGGCGAGATCATCGCCGGTCCGCTGGACGGGCGCGAAGGGATCCTCACCGCCGATATTGATTTGGCCGAGATCCCGCGCGCCAAATTCGATTTCGATGTGACGGGACATTACGCCCGGCCGGATGTCTTCCGCCTCCTGGTCGACCGCAGTCCGAAACAGGCCGTGAGCTTTACGGCGGCAGGCAACGAGCTCGGCCTCACGCAACCGCGGCACGGCGCGCTGGAGGCGCCGATGCCGCCACCGACCGCCGCGAAGTCGTGCAAACAGAATGCCGAAGACTGACGTCCAACGCGCCATCGACGTTCACACCCACATCATGCCTCCACGGTGGGAGGACCTCGCATCGCGGTTCGGCATTGCTGGATGGCCATGGGTGAAGCAGCACTCATCCTGTGCCGCCGCGATCATGCTGGGCGAGCGCGAGTTCCGGCATGTCACCGATCAGTGCTTCATGCCGGTACGGCGCCTGTCCGACATGGATGCGGAGCGGGTCGGCCGGCAGCTGCTGTCACCGATTCCCGTGCTCTTTTGCTATTGGGGCTCGCCCGAGGCAACGGCGGAATTCGCGCGCATCCAGAACGACTATATCGCGCAGGCGGTGGCGGATCATCCCGATCGGTTCCTCGGCGCCGGCACCGTTGCCATGCAGGCACCGAAGCTCGCGATCGCGGAGCTCGAGCGTATCGTGGGCCTGGGTTTCCCGGCAGTCGAAATCGGCACGAATGTGCTGGGCCGCTATCTCGACGATCCTTCGGTGCTGGACGTCTTGGAAGCGGCCGCCGAGCTCGGGCTCGCGGTGCTCGTGCATCCGTGGGACGCGATCGGCGAAGACCGGATGAAGGCCTATTATCTTCCCCACATGGTGGCTCTTCCTGCCGAGACGGCCGCCGCCATAGCGCGGTTGATCTTCGGCGGGGTCCTCGATCGCCTGCCGAAGCTGCGCATCGGCTTCGCGCATGGCGGCGGCAGCTTCCTGCCGCTGCTGGCGCGCATCGATCATGGCTTCCAGGTGCGGCGCGAAGCGAAGGTCGCGATCAGTCGGCCGCCCAGCACCTATGTGCATCGTCTCTTCTTCGATTCGATCACCCACGATGCGGAGTTGAACCAGATGATGTGTCGGCGCGTCGGCAGCCACCGCGTGATGCTGGGGAGCGACTATCCGTTCGACATGGGCATTCAGCATCCGGTCGCATTCATCGAGCAGGCGTCGCTGTCGCCAGCGGACTACGCCAACATCCTTTACCGGACGGCGGAAGAGTTTCTGGGAGTGAAGCACCGGACATGATGCCGAAAATCGTACCTGCCGACGAGATTGCGCGCTGGCTCAGCTTCGAGCGTCTGATTCCGATCATCGCCCAAGGGTTTCGCGATTTCCAGGACGGCCGCGCCAAGGTAGCGCCGATCACGAACATCGATCTGCCCGACGTCAAGGGCGAGATGCACATCAAGCCCGGCTATATCGCCGACGGCGAGCATATCTGCGTGAAGATCGCGACCTGCTATTACGACAATCCCGCACGCGGCTTGCCGACACGCGATGGGGTCGTCGTGCTGGCAAACCGCACGAATGGCCGGATCGAGGCCGTGTTGTGCGATTCCGGCCGCATCACCGATATGCGCACGGCAGGCGCCAGCGCGGTTGCCGTCGATGTACTGGCCAACAAGGGCCCGATCACGCTCGGCCTCGTGGGAACCGGCACGCAGGCCTACTGGCACGCTGTTGCAATCGGCCATGTCCGTCCGGTCGCAGCGATCAAGGTGTGGGGACGCAGGGGCGAAAAAACGGATGCTGCCGTAACGCGTATAGCCGCCGAGGTGGGGACGCCGGTCGCCCGCGCTTCGCTCGACGAAGTGGCGGCGTGCGATGTCGTGGTCACGGCGACGCCGGCCGCCACGCCTGTGCTCACCAACCAGGCACTGCGCACAGGCGCGGTGGTGATCGCGATGGGCGCCGACGCGGTCGGCAAACGCGAGCTCGGTCCGGACATTGTGTCGCAAGCCCGCACGTTCGTGGTCGACAGCGTGACGCAGTGTCGCACCCTGGGCGAGCTGCAATGGGGCGTACCGGCTGGCACCCGTGTGGTCGAGCTCGGCGCAATCCTTGCGGGCGCCGAGCACGGACGGCAAACGGCGGACGAGAAAATCATCTTCGATTCCACGGGCGTTGCATTCCAGGACGTGGTCAGCGCGTCCGAGGTGATCGGTCGGTGGCGAAGGGAGGCGAAGCATGAGCGACATCACGCTCAGCAACCGATACTATCCTAAGACCTTCGAGGAGAAGGCTGCTGCGGCGCATACCGCGCTGATCCTGGTGGATATGCAGAACGAATTCTGCTCGCCCGACGGATACGTCGCACGACAGGGCTGGGACATTCGGCCGATGCAGCAGCTGGCGATGCGTCTCAAGAGTTTCGTCGCCGCCGCGCGGCGGCACATTCCGATCATTCACATCCGCGGACAATACGAGCCGGCCGTCATGCCGCCTCAGATGGTGGAGCGTCTGCATCGGCTGGGTATCGCACCCTATTGCCAGCCTGGGACGAAAGGCGCGGAGTTCTACCCCGGATTCGAGCCCGCGCCGGCGGACATCGTCATTACCAAGCGGACCTTCAGCGCGTTCGCGCATACCGAGCTCGAGCACGTGCTGCGCAACCTGCGCATCGAGACGGTGATCGTGGCCGGCACGTTCACGAATGTCTGCGTCGACTCGACCGTCCGTGACGCCTATTTCCGCGGCTTCTATGTGATCATCCCCGAGGATCTCTCCGCGTGCCCAGACGCGGACGTGCACCGCGTGACTCTCACGACGCTCGGGCACTTCTTCGGCGAGGTCGTGTCCTCGGACAAACTCCTGCAGACTTGGGCCCGTTCGGATTCCGCGCGGGCCTCCTGAGGCGACGATCGATGTCATTCAGAGGCAATTCAAGCCGTATAGGGAGACCAGTATGAAGGCGACCAAGATAGTCCTGGCAGCAATCGCACTGGCTGCGTGCACGGAAGTCCAGGCTCAAGCGACAAAATCGTTGCGGATCACGATCCCGGTCAACTCGCTGACGTTTTATCCGGTCTTCGTTGCCCAGGATAAGGGGTACTTCAAGCAGCAAGGACTCGATTTCGAGATCATCATCACCCAGGGCGATGGTCCCGACGTGGACGCATTGCTCGCGGGCAGCGTCGAATTCACCGCCACGCCGCCGCATCGGCTGTTCGTCGCCTACGAGCAAGGCCGCAAGCTGCTTGGTATCACCAATCTGATGAACAAGGTCGGAATCAACTGTTTCATGGGCAAAAAGGCGGCCGAACGTGCAGGCGTTACGGCGCAGACGCCCCTCGCGGAAAAAATCACGAAGCTCAAAGGGCTTACAATTGGGGCGACGCGTGCCGGCGCCTTCACGTTCCAACTCGCGGTCCATTATACGAAGAAAGGCGGCTACACCCCGCAAACGGACGTGCAGATCATAGGCGCCGGTGCCGGTCCGGCGATGCTCGCCGCTGTCGAGCAGGCCCGCGTCGATATCGGCTGCATCTCCAGCCCGACGCCGGAGCTCGCGATCCATCGCGGTACGGCGATCTCTTGGGTCAACAATACGATCGGCGAGGATCCTGAATTTTCCGAGTTCCTGATGGAGGTGCTCTACGTCCGGCCCGAATATGCGCAACAGAACCCGGACGTCGTCCGGCGCGTGACCCGCGGGCTGGTTGATGCGCTGGAATTCATTGTCAAGGCGCCGGATGCCGAGCACCTTCCCATCCTGCAGAAGCGCTTCGGCGGCGTGCCAGACGAGGTGCTGTTGCAGTCGCTGAAGAACACGCGCTCCGCCATGGCGCCGACCGGGCGCATTTCACAGCGTTCTGTCGACGCCCATGTCAAGTTCTTGAAGGATGCGGGACTTCTGACGAAAGACATTCCGTGGAATGCGGTGGTCACCAATGAATATCTTCCAAGGTGATCTGATCGCGTCCGGCGTCGGGACGAGCACCCCCACCGACGTCGCACAGCACATGCTCGAGATCGTCGACGTCACCAAACGGTTCGCCGGGCGTGGCGGGAGCGTGGTGATCGCCGTCGAGAAGACCAGTCTGCAGATCCGCGGCGGTGAGTTCGTCACGATCGTCGGCCCCAGCGGCTGCGGGAAGTCGACCCTGCTGAACATGGTGTCGGGTCTGACCGCTCCCACGGAAGGTACGCTGCGCTACAACGGCGAAGTCGTGAAAGGCGTCAACCGGCAGATCGGTTACATCACCCAGCAAGATAATCTGATGCCGTGGCGGAGCTTGCGCGACAACGTCGCGTTCCCGCTCGAGATCGCCGGTGTGCCCAAAGCGGAGCGTTACGAGCGAGCCGAAGCGTGGCTGGAACGAGTCGGTCTCGCCGGTTTCGAGGACGCGTATCCCCACGAGCTATCGGGTGGGATGCGGCAGCGAGCCAACATCGTGCGCACCCTGGTCTATGAGCCGGACGTGCTGTTGATGGACGAGCCGTTCGGCCCGCTTGACGCGCAAACGAGGTTGCTGCTCCAGGACGACCTTCTCGATCTCTGGCAGAGCACCCGGAAGACGATCGTTTTCGTGACCCACGACCTCACCGAGGCGATTGCCTTGGCCGACCGCGTCGTGCTGATGAGCGCGCGTCCCGGCCGCATCGTCCGGGTCGACACCGTCGAGATCGCGCGTCCGCGCGACATTTTCCATATCCACGACGACGCCAGCTTCCGGCGTTTGTACGATGAGATTTGGCGCGAGCTGGAGGTGCAAGTCCGCACCGCCAGGGAGGGGCCCACCGGCAAGTCACGGCCGGCCAGGCATGGAGCGGGCGCGAGATGAATCCGAGCATGCGCGAGCAACTCCGGGTCCAAGGCGGGCGGCTCCTGCTCGTGGCCATCATCCTCGGCCTGTGGGAGCTTGGGACTCGGTCCGTGATCGATCCCTTTTTCGTCAGCAGTCCGAGCCGGATTGGCGCCTACATCTACAAGGAGCTGACCGATTACGAATTCTATCGGGATCTTTATGTCAGCGGCCTCGAAATGGGGATTGGTTTTCTGCTCGGCGCGCTCGCAGGTATCGCCTCGGGCGTTCTACTGGCCCGCTGGGAGCTGATCGCGCGTATCGTCGATCCTTTCCTGGTCGCGCTCAACAGCATTCCACGGATGGCGATCGCGCCCTTGCTGATCATATGGTTCGGGATCGACATGGCCTCGAAGATCGTGCTGGCCGGTACGCTGGTATTCTTCGTCACGTTCTTCAACACCATCGGCGGCATCCGCTCGGTCGACGAGCGCCTGTGCAATGTCGCCCGGGTGGTGGGCGCCAGCGAGTGGCAGATCTTTTTCAAGGTGATGCTGCCGTCCGCCTCGAGTTGGATCATCACCGGGTTGAAAATGAGTCTGCCATTTGCCCTCATCGGCGTCATCGTCGGCGAGTTCATGGCAGCCTCCAAGGGGATCGGCTACCGGCTGAACGTTTTCACCACGACTTACAACATCACCGGCGCGATGACCGTCATCATCATCATCATGATCCTCATGATTCTTCTCAATGCGGTCATGAACAAGATCGAGACGAAGGTCATGCGATGGCGGCCGACCTCGCGAGCGATCGAACCCGTCGAGCTGCGGTGAACAGATGCGATCATTCAGCGAAAGCGGTCGCGCCCGCTCCTGACAGCGAGTGGACGCAAGATCGCGCAAATCAGAGCAATCCGGGCAAGCGCCGCTGCCCAGGGGCGGATAAGATGAGCTGGAATCCAGGCGGACTGGAATCCAAGCGGACTCTAGCCGGAGGCATGGACGTGCAAACAGCGCTCCCCCCTCGATCCCTCGCATCCCGGCGACGCTTTCTCGGCACGGCCGGCGCCGCGAGCCTGACGCTTTCGCCGCTCAGCGCGCTTGCCGACGCAATGATCAAGCTTCCCCTGCCCGGAGGGCCGGACGAGCGGTCGATCACCACCGCCTTTCCGCAGAAGGGAGCGCTGATCCTGCAGCGCACCCGGCCGCCGCTCTTGGAAACGCCGCTCGAAGTATTCGACCAATCGGTGTTCACCCCGAACGACAGATTTTACGTGCGTTGGCACTGGTCGCTTATTCCAAACACGGTCGACGTGAACAGCTTTCGCTTGGCGGTGCGCGGCCACGTGAATCAAAACCTGTCGCTGTCGCTCGATGAGCTCATGGCGCTCCCGCGCGTGGAGCTTGTCGCCATCAATCAGTGCTCGGGCAATTCGCGCGGTTATTTCCAGCCGCGCGTGCCCGGCGCGCAGTGGTCGCACGGCGCCATGGGAAACGCGCGCTGGAGCGGGGTCAGGCTCAAGGACGTGCTCGATCGCGCCGGGGTCAAATCCGGCGCCGTCCAGGTTCGCTTCAACGGCATGGACGAGGCCATCGTGCCGGACGCGCCCGACTTCATGAAGTCGCTCGCCATCGATCATGCCCGCGACGGCGAGGTCATGCTCGCCTATGCCATGAACGGGGAGCAGCTCCCGTTGCTCAACGGATTTCCGCTCCGCCTCGTCGTGCCCGGCTGGTATTCCACCTACTGGGTCAAGATGCTCAACGATATCGAGGTGCTCGACCAACCCGACACCAATTTCTGGACGAAGACGGCCTACACCATCCCCGATACGCCGCACGCCAACGTCCAGCCCGGAGAAACCGGCTTCAAATCCATCCCGATCAGCCGGATGGTTCCGCGCTCCTTCATCACCAACATCAAGCCGGGCGCCTCGCTGCAGGCAGGCGCGCCGACGGTCGCCCGCGGCATCGCGTTCGGCGGCGATACGGGCGTGGCGCGCGTGGATTTCTCCAGCGACGGCGGCAACACCTGGCAGCAAGCCGAACTCGGCAACGATGAAGGCAAGTACAGCTTCCGCCGGTGGCGGTTCCGCTTTACCGCGCCGGGCAGGGGATCGCAGGCGCTGATGGTCCGATGCACCAGCAGCAGCGGCGAGACGCAGCCCAACACGCCCTACTGGAATCCAAGCGGGTTCATGCGCAACGTCATCGAGCCGACGCCGGTCGTCGTATCCTGAGGAGGAGAAGATGTTGCGCCAGGCGCTGCTGACCGCCCTCATCGCTGCCGCTGCACTTATGCCGCGCGGCACGCATGCCGAGGAAAAATTGGTGCTGAAATCGGTGACCGCCGATCTGCCCTTCGGCGACCGCATGTTCCCGGACGGCCCCGGTGCGGAGGCGGTCAACAGCAATTGCCTGGCCTGTCATTCCGCCGGCACGGTGCTCACTCAGCCGGCGCTATCGAAGGAGCAATGGCACCACGAGGTCGAAAAGATGCGCACCGCTTACAAGGCGCCGATCGATCCAAAGGACGTCAATGCAATCGTCGACTATCTTTTGGGTCTCGGCAAAGCGAAGTAAGCAGGTGCGATCGCCGGCTAAAGGCGGCTGCGTCGCCGCACGCAAGCGTGTGACACCGCGAACCGGACGCTATCAGCCACCCAGAAACGCCGTTCCCCAGCACCCTCTCCCGATGATCTCGGCGGTCTCGCGCTTCGCAATATCGAGCACCGCCTTCATCTGCTTCGTGAATGGTCGCTCATTCGACCAGGCGACGAAGAGCGTGCGACGGATCGGCGGGTCGACGATGCGCAGAGTAGCCAGCCGCCGGGCCGCGAGCTCCTCCATCATTTCTCCACGTGGCAGGATGGTGTAGACGCCGCCCGCCTCGGCGAACTGCTTCAACCCGACGATCGATTCGACCTCGATGCGAACGAGCGGCGCACATCCGATCGACTGCATGATCTGCTCCACCGCGAGCCGCAAACCGTGCAAGCGGCTGGGCAGCGCCAGCGGCAGCTCGGCTATGTCTGCCAGCGAAACGTGGTCGCGCTCGCTGAGCGGATCGCCGGGCGCGCATACCAAAAAATGCTCTTCGGTGGCCAGCGCCTCCGTGCGCAGCACGTCACTTTTGAGCGTATGGTCGTAGATGACGCCAAGGTCGAGCCGGCCGCGCAGCAGCCATTCGATGATGAAGCCCGTCCATCCATCGATGATGCGAAGCGAAACCTCGGGCAGTTCGTCGCGTACCCGCTGCACCAAAATGCGTGTGAGCGCCTGGCTGATGGACAGCGGCATGCCGAAGTCGATGCGCCCGCCCGGCGAGCGCGACAGCGCCTGGACCTCGAATTGCGCGCGGTCGAGCTCGCGCAGCACGCTTTTCACCCGCTCGCGAAAGAACGCGCCCGCGTTGGTCAGAACGATGCCGCGCCCGCTGCGCGCAAACAGCTGCACCCCGAGCTCGCGCTCAAGCTTGCGCATGTGGCGCGTCAGGGCTGGCTGGGCAACGCGCAGACGGTCGGCAGCCTTGGTCACGCTTTCGAGGTCGCTGACTTCCACGAAATACTGCAATTGCCGCAGATTCATGCGGAGAATTCCTAACAGCGGTGATATCCAAGACGAATCGTTTGGCCCCCAGCGCTATCGCCCGGAACCTCGTCACATATCGATTCCGGCATGAATCGCCGGCGGAATCAATATTTGTCGGCCGCGGCCGGCGGACCTAACATCGAGGCCTGCAAGCGCAGACGGCGGCGCGCCGGGGCGCCGTGAAGCTGGACGGCCACGGCTCGCCGAGTGCCACGTGCGGCGTCTCGAATGAGTCGATGCCGACGTTTCCGCGTTCTGCGCAATTCAACAGGCGCATGAGGGCCCCGCCATGCCTCGCAGGATCGTCGATCTGTCGGTGACGCTCACCAACAATATGCCGGCGCACAAGTTCTTTCCGCGGCCGGTGATCCTGCCCCAGTTCACGCACGACGAGATGGAGACGTGGGGCAACGGCACGCCGGAGGATCCGCTGGGCGGCTGCACCACATTCATCTCCATGATGGACCACGTCGGCACTCACGTCGACGCATTCGTTCACGTCAAGCGCGGCGGGGCGAGCATCGACCAGATGCCGCTCGATATGTTCATGGGCAAGTCGGTGTGCCTCGACCTGCGGCATATTCCCGACCTCGGCGACATCGATACCAAGGACCTGGAAGCCGCCGAGAAAAAAGCCGGTGTGAAAATCGACGGCCACATCGTGCTCATCTGCACGGGCCTGCATAAGCGCCACTTTCCGACCGACAAGGTGGTGTGGTCCAATCCGGGAATCACCGCCGAAGCGACCCATTGGCTGGCGGACCGCTCGCGCGTGCATGGTGTCGAGGGTCCGTCCACCGACAAGCCAAGCCACAATCTCTTTCCCAATCATCGGGTCTGCCGCGACCGCGGCATCACCCACTACGAATGGCTGTGCAATCTCGAGGAGCTCCTCGGCAAGGGAGAGTTCGAGTTCAGCGGACTGCCGCTGCGCATCGGCAACGGCAGTGGCTCGCCCGTCCGTGCAGTCGCATTTCTCGAGTGATCGGATCGGGCATCGGGTCTCGCTTTGCACTGATGGAAGGGACAGGAGAGCGGCGCGGTTCCGGCACTCACATGTATGATGACTTCGCCTATATGTCCGCGCTCGACCTGCGCCGTCTGATCCGGAGCAAGGACGTGTCTCCCGTCGAGGTCGTCGAGAGCACGCTCCGCCGCGTCGAGGCGTTGCAGCCGGTGCTCAACCCGTTCGTGACCATCACCGCCGATCTCGCCCTCGACGCCGCCAAGCGCGCCGAGCAGCGCGTCATGCGCGGCGAAGATGATGGATTGCTCAGCGGCATTCCCCTGTCGATCAAGGACCTCACCGCCGTCAAAGATGTCCGTTTCACCTCCGGCTCACGCACGTTGGCCGATTTCGTTGCGCCGATCGACGCGCCCGCGTCCGAACGCGTGAAGGCGCACGGGGCGGCGATTATCGGCAAGACCACCACGACCGAGTTTGGCTGCAAGGCGTCAAGCGACAGCCCGCTCACCGGCCTCACCCGCAACCCATGGAATCTCGAGAAGACGACCGGCGGCTCGTCCGCCGGTGCCGGTGCCAGCGTCGCGGCCGGCAACACGCCATTCGCGCTCGGCACCGACGGGGGCGGATCGATTCGCATTCCGTCGTCGTTTTGCGGACTGTTCGGGATAAAGGCGCAGTTCGGCCGCGTGCCGGTGCACCCGGTCGCCGCCACGCCCACGCTCGCGCATGTGGGACCGATGGCGCGCACCGTGCGCGATGCGGCGCTGCTGCTCGCCGCCGTATCCGGCTACGATGCGCGCGACCCCGCGAGCGTCGCGGCCGAGGTGCCGGATTATCTCGGCGCCTGCGATCAGCCCGCCAAAGGGCTGCGCATCGCCTGGAGCCCGACTCTCGGCTACGCTCGTCCGATTGCGGAAGTGGCCGAAATCGCCGGGCGGGCCGCAGCGGCCTTCGAACAGCTCGGCTGCACGGTCGAACAAGTGGACAAGGTGTTCGACGATCCGATCGAGCTGTGGATGGCGGAGTTCTATGCCGGTGTGGGTACCCGCCTCAAGAAACCGCTGGCCGAGCACCGTGACCTTCTCGATCCGGCCGTCGCCGAGGTTCTCGATCGTGCGCTCGACCAGTCGCTCGACCAGTATTATGCGCGGGTGTTCGAGCGCTACGCGTTCCGCGACACCGTGCGGCGCTTCTTCGATCGCTTCGACCTGTTGATGACACCGACAACGCCAACTCCCGCCTTCGACATCGGCCGCAACCTGCCGGTCGAGTTCGACGGCGAGAGCATCGTCGGCTGGGTCGCCTACACCTATCCGGTCAATCTGTGCGGCCTGCCGGCGGCCTCGGTGCCGTGCGGGTTCACCCGCGCCGGCCTGCCGGTCGGGTTGCAAATCGTTTCGAAGGCGCTGCACGAGACCGACATCCTGCGCGCAGCGGCTGCATTCGAGGCGGCGCGGCCGTGGGCGCACAGAAAGCCGGCAGCGCACGAGCCCCGCGCAATGGCCGCAGCCGAGCCGGCACGCATCGGAACATGAACTGCTTCAAATGGAGGTTGGCGATGACAGGGACTGGACACATGCGGGTTGCTGCCGCCGTGATGGCAGCCTCCTTCTGGACGTGGGCGCCGGCTCAAGCGCAGGAGCCGATCAAGCTCGGGTTTGCCGGCGCGCTCAGCGGGCCGGCGTCGTTCGTCGGCGTCGAGATCAAGCGCGGCGCCGAGATCGCCATCGACGAGATCAATGCCAAGGGCGGCATCGGCGGTCGCAAGCTCGTGCTGGTCTCGCGTGACGACGAGCACAACCCGGTCAAGACTGTCGCGCAGTATCGCGAGCTTGTGGAGCGCGAGAAGGCCGTGGCCATCGTCGGCGCGACCAACAGTGCCTCGATGTTGGCGGTGGCGCCGATCGTGAACGATACGCTCAAAGTCCCGGTGATCTGCCCGGCAACCGATGCGACGGCGATCACCGAAAACGATGCCCAGAAGCAAGGGCGGGACAACTACCTGTTCCGGGTCGGCATGTATGGGACAGGCCAGTCGAACTTCATGGTCGATACCATGGTCAAGAAGTTCGGCCATACGAAGGTCGGCC
>CBFGVM010000045.1:0-15182 GCA_965652015.1 uncultured Alphaproteobacteria bacterium | reverse complement strand
GCTTCTAGCTTTCGCCGTAGCGCCTGCGCAATGACAATAGCTACATTTGGAAAATGGAGGGTGTGCGCGGCGCATGAGCCACTTCGATGTCGTCGTCGTCGGCCTGGGCGCAATGGGGAGCGCGGCGCTTCACCACGTGGCGCGCAGAGGCAAACGGGTGCTGGGCGTCGAGCGTTATGCACCCGGCCATGACCGCGGTTCATCCCATGGCGCGACGCGCATCATCCGGCTTGGATATTTCGAGCATCCTTCCTACGTCCCGTTGCTGCGGCGCGCCTATAAACTATGGCGTGAGCTTGAAGAAGCCGCCGGACGAGCACTCCTCCACGTCACCGGCATCGCGGAGATCGGCCCGCCCAACAGCGCCCTGATCAAGGGAACGCTAGCCTGCGCCCAGATGCACGGTTTGCGCCATGAGGTGCTCGCAGCACCGGAACTGATGCGCCGCTTCCCCGCCTTCAAGGTGCCGCCGGACTACACCGGCGTGCTTCAACCGGACGGCGGGATTCTCCAAGCCGAGGCCTGCGTTGCGGCGCAACTCGCGCTGGCCACCAAGGCGGGGGCGGAAATCCACAGCGGCGAGACCGTGGGAGCCGTCGAGTCGCGCGCAGACCACGTACGCGTCGTTACCGACCGCGGCAACATCGATGCGGGAGCTGCAATCATTGCAGCAGGCCCGTGGGTGAGATCGCTGTTGCCCGGGCTCGCCGCTCGGTTGCGGGTGACGCGCGAGGTGATGGGCTGGTTCGAGGCGACGGATGCGCGATTGTTTTCTTCCTCCCCCCTGCCCGTTTTCATCCTCGAGAGCCGGCATGGCATGCACTACGGGATTCCACCCCGCGAGACCATCCACGCCGGTATCAAGATCGCCAAGCATCATCACCGCGGCGAGACGGTCGATCCCGACGGTTACGACAGAACCGTTTCCACGGAAGATGAGGCATTGATCCGTGCGGCGCTCGCCGATCATCTGCCGGCGGCAAACGGCCGGCTCCTCGCCGCCAAAACGTGCCTCTATACGATGACGCCGGACGGCCATTTCCTGATCGATCGCCTGCCCGGCGCACCGAATATCATCGTCGCTTCGCCCTGCTCGGGTCATGGATTCAAATTCGCGCCGGTGATCGGCGAGATTCTCGCCGACCTCGCGATCAGGGGTGCCACGGCCCATGACATCGCGCGATTTTCGCTCGGGCGCTTTGGCTAAGCCGGGAGGACAACCCGCAGATTCCCCGGTTGCGCGGCCGCGGCACGCCGGTAACCTTGGGCACCTGGCCAGGCGAGATCCGCTGCTGGCGGATGCAGCCGAGCCGACGCGAGTTATGCTTCGTCACTGCGCTATACGCTCTGACTTCAAAAGATGAGGACCTACGAGGAAACCCAATGCTCGGTCTGATGCAGAACTGGCCACTCCTTTGCCATCGCATCATCGATCATGCCGCGACAAACCACGCCGAGCGGCCGATCGTTTCGCGCTCGATCGAAGGCCCGTTTCACACCACCAACTATGCGCAGGTTCGCGCGCGCGCCCTACGCCTGGCGCAACGCCTGGACAAAGAGGGCATCGGGCTCGGCGATCGCGTCGCGACGCTGGCGTGGAACACTTGGCGCCATCTCGAGGCCTGGTACGGCATCATGGGAATTGGAGCGGTCTATCACACGGTCAATCCGCGGCTGTTTCCCGATCAAATCGCCTGGATCGTCAATCACGCAGGCGATCGCCTGATGCTGGTTGATCTGACATTCGTCCCACTGCTGGAAAAGCTCGCCGAGAAGTTGCCCAGCATCGAGCGCTACGTGGTGCTGTGCGACGGGGAGCACATGCCGCAGACCTCGCTCAAGAATGCGGTGCCTTATGAATCCTGGCTAGCGGAAGTCGATGGCGACTTTGCCTGGAAGACATTCGATGAGAACACCGCAGCAGGCATGTGTTACACGTCAGGAACGACCGGAAACCCAAAGGGCGTCGTCTACTCGCATCGGTCCAACGTCCTGCACGGGTTGATGGCCAATACCGCAGACATGAAGGGCTATTCGTGCCGCGACGTGGTATTGCCGGTCGTGCCCATGTTCCACGCAAATTGCTGGGCAATGATGTTTGCAGCGCCGATGGTAGGCGCATCCTTGATCATGCCCGGCGCCAAGCTCGACGGCGCCTCGGTGTTCGAATTGCTCGACCGGTACAAGGTCAGCTGCACCGCCGGGGTCCCGACGGTATGGCTCATGCTCCTGCAATATCTGGAAGCGACCGGCAACAAGCTGCCACACCTCAAGAAAGTCGTAATCGGCGGCTCGGCGTGCCCGCGCGCGATGGCGAAAACCTTCCAGGACGTCTACGGGGTGGAGGTGATCCATGCCTGGGGTATGACCGAAATGAGCCCGCTCGGCACCGCCTGCACCCTCAAGCCCGAATACGCCTCCCTCGCAGGCGAGGCGCGGCTCGACATTCAGCAGAAGCAGGGGCAGACGCCGTTCATGGTCGAGATGAAGATCACCGATGATGCCGGCAGGCGCCTGCCCTGGGACGGCAAGACATTCGGCCGACTCAATGTGCGGGGGGCGTGCGTGGCACGCACCTACTACAAAGAAGCGGACAATATCCTCGACGAGGAAGGCTTCTTCGATACCGGGGACGTCTCTACCATCGACGGCTACGGCTACATGCAGGTCACCGACCGCGCCAAGGACGTGATCAAATCAGGCGGCGAGTGGATTTCCTCGATCGACCTCGAGAACCTCGCCGTTGGCCATCCCAAAGTGGCGGAAGCCGCTGTCATCGGTGTCAAGCATCCGAAGTGGGACGAGCGGCCTCTGCTCGTCATCGTCCTCAAGAAAGGTCAGTCGTCCACCCGGGATGAGATCTTGACATTCATGCGTGGGAAGGTTGCTAAGTGGTGGATGCCCGACGAAGTCGTTTTCGTCGAGGAGATCCCGCATACCGCAACCGGCAAGATCCAGAAGACCGTGCTGCGCGAACGGTTCAAGGATTTCGTGCTGCCGACCGCCGTTGGCGCACAGTGAAGCGGTTTCTCCGTGTTCGTGGCGTCATCGATTGAAGTACCCTCGCATTCTCCCAGCCCGATGCAGTAAGGTCGGGTCTTCATCGTCGCGGTGTCCTCCAGGAAGCCAGCGCATGACCACTTTCGATGCGACCGTGTGCACGGCGCAAGCGAGCATTGTCTGCTCGGCTTCGTGAGACAGACCGATGGCGCGCCGCTACATCCCTTCCGAGCCGACCTCGCGGCTCGCCATTTGGGCGCGGCGCATGGCGGTATTCGCTCTGTTGGCCGCGCTGCTCGCGATCGGCTTCGTGCGTTGGAGTCCGTTCGAAGAAATTCGACCCGCGCTTGCGACCTTTGCAGGCGCGCTCGCCATTGCCGTGGTTGCGCTCCTGCTCGCCTTCGCCGCCTTCGTCGTGATCTGGGTAGAGGGACTGAAGGGCATCGGCGCCGCGGTGTCGGCGATGGCAATCTCGCTCGCGCTCCTCGCCTATCCCGCATATCTCGGCATCAAGGCATATCAACTGCCTTGGATCTACGACATCACCACCGACCCGATCGATCCGCCGCGCTATGAGGCGCTGGCGCGGCTACGCGGACGCGACGCCAACCCGATCACCTACCCGGGACTCTATTCCGCCGACCAGCAACGCACCGCCTATCCGGACATTGGGCCGCTCGGGACCAACGCGTCGCCGCAGGCTGCCTATGACGCCGCGCTCGCGGCCATCAACAAGCGCAAAGATTCGTTTGCGGCCCCCTATTGGAGGCTCATTGACGCGCGTCCGCCGCTGCCGGGACGCCGCGAGGGACGGATCGAGGCGATCGTTTATTCGTCAGTCATGGGCCTTCGCGATGACATCGTGATCCGCGTGCGGGCTGAGGGCGACGGCGCACGCATCGACGCGCGCTCTTCCTCCCGCTATGGTTCCTTCGATTTCGGGGCCAATGCCGGGCGTGTCCGCCGCCTGATGAACGATATCGAAGACGCAATCCGGACGCAGCGACCGGAGCGGCCGCCGCCTACACCGCCGCCAGGCTTCGGAAAAAAGAAGACCCCACTCGTGAAGAAAGACCGGAGCAAAGGTGATGCTCAGCGCGCCCGGTAGCGACCCTCGATCGAGGGTTCCCCCTCCGTCACGACAAGCCCGCGCGCGGCCAAATCCTCCAGGTGAGCGAGAACCGACAATCCGGCCGCTTTGACGAGCCGCGGGTCGAGCCCGATGTAGATCCCGCGCACCAGGGTTGGAATATCGGCTTCGCCTCTGGACAGCCGGCGCAGGATCGTAGCCTCGCGATTTTGGCGATGTTGAATGTAGTGCTGCACGAAGCGCGGCGCCTCGCGCACCATGCCGCCGTGACCCGGCAGATAAATCGGCTCCGATCGACGGGCGAGCTTTTGCAGCGAGGCCATGTAATCGCTCATCGCCCCATCCGGCGGCGCGACGACCGGGGTCGACCATGCCATGACGTGATCGCCGGAGAACAACAGATCGGCCTCCTTGAATGCAAAGGCCATGTGGTTGGCCGTATGGCCGGGCGTCGTCACCGCCTCGATCGTCCAACCGGAGCCGGTCACGACCTCGCCATCGGCGAGCGTACGGTCAGGCCGGAACTCGGTATCGTTGCTCGCATCCATGCGCGGCGCCTCGCCGACATGCAGGGGACGGGCAGGACGGTGCGCCCCTTCGGCGAGCACCAAGGCTCCGGTCGCCGCCTTGATCCGCGGGACGGCGGGGGAATGATCCCGATGGGTATGGGTGACGAAGATATGGGTAACGGTTTCCCCACGCACCGCATCGAGAAGCGCGGCGATGTGCAATTCATCGAGCGGCCCGGGATCGACGATCGCAACCTGCCCTCGACCCACGATATACGACACGGTCCCCTTGAACGTGAATGGCCCGGGATTATTGGCGAGCAGTCGTCGCACACCCGGCACGACCTCTTCCACCGTTGCGGGCGGAAGATCAAAGCTGCGGTCAAACGGGATCTCTGCGCTCATCGAAAGCAAGCGCCGATGGAGCGCCGGCGACGGCGCCAGCGCAGGTCAGGATGGCAAGCCAATGGGTCGAACGTTCGCGTCAGCCGAGCTTGCGCCCGATGATGTCTTCGCAGCGCAGGTCGGCCTCCTCGCCGAGATAGAGCGCCCCCGACATGGCGGCCCGCATCCGGTTAGAGGGCGCACCTGCCGTTCCCCAGCGATCCGGCATTGGCATCATTTTCTGCCAGTAGTCGGGGCCCTGCGGGACGTGGGTGGCGTCGTCGAGCTGATCGAGCTCGGTCGTGTATTCCGCGACGAAGCCATTGGGCTCGATGAAATAGGAGAACACATTGCTGCCCGGTCCATGCCGGCCGATGCCCCACTCGATCTCGAATCCGTTCTGCTTCACACGGCCGGTGCCGCGCATCAGTCCGTCGATATTGGGCAACTCGTAGGCGACATGATTGAGAGAGGGCCCGTTGTTGCGGAAGATCGCGACGCTGTGGTGATCCGCGCTGCAGCGCAAGAATTCCATCATGTGCGTCGTATCGGAAAGTTTGAAACCCAGCACGTCGATGAAGAACGGGATCTGATCGTCGGTTCGCGCGCTGTTGAGGACAACGTGACTGATCTTGGTCGGGCGCGAGCGATCCAGAACAACGTCCGGATGCTGCACGATATCCGATGATATGCTCATCGGCAGCCCGTCGGGAGTTCGGAACCGAAAGCCATAGCCGCCGCCGGCGCTGCGATCGAGCGAACCCGGGTCACCCTCGACCTCCACTCCGTAGCCTCTTGCCTTGGCGCAGAGCGCATCGACCGCCGCGCGGTCGTTAGCGGCGAAATGCACGCCCAGCAGCGCCGGCTTCGGACGCTCCCGAATGGTCAGCACGTGATGCTCGCCTCCGGTGGCGCGGAAATACATGCACTCGCTCTCGGCGCCGACCTGCTCCAGCGCCCATACCTTGGTGTAGAACTCCGCCGATTGATGGAGATCGCGAACGCCGAGCTCGACGCTGCGAACGCCGGTAACCCTATTTGTCATGGTGGTGACCTCTTGCCGTCGCTTGGCCCCGGAATTTCGCACAGTCCGATGCAAAGGGCTAGGCCCGCGCCGCGCCGATCGGGATGACCGAAATGCCGATCAGAGCTGCGCGATCCGGGGCATCACCTCGCTCCGAAAGAGCGCGAGCGACCGCAGCGCCTCCTCGAGCGTCATGGCGCCTAGAAACAGATAGCTGAGCAGATAGTTGACCCCGAGCTCGGCCACCTGGCGTTCGATCTCATCGCGCACGCGCTCCGGCGTGCCGGCGATCACCGATCCGTCGGCCACGCAGTCTTCGAATGTCGCGCCGCGCGGCACATTGAAACGGGACGCCGGGCCGGTCACGCCATGCTTGTCACGCAGCCAATTCAAATGCGCGAGATGCAGCTCCATCGAAGGCTTCCCGAACCGCTTTGCCTCCTCTTCCGTCTCGGCGACGAAGATATGGCGTAGCACGCCGATGGCCGCGCCCCCGGGAAACTCGGCCTTGGGCCGGGCCGGGCCGCCCCGTTTGGCGAGCGCCTGCTTGAAGGCGTCAATGTTGGTCTTGGCGAAAGGCGTCGGGCCCAGGCTCACGAAATGCATGCCGTGTTCCCCCGCCCAAGTAGCGCCGGTCGTATTGGAAGAGCCGTACCAGAAGGCAGGCTGCGGCTTCTGCAGCGGGCCCAAGGCAATGGGGACATCTTCGTATTGGTAGTACTTGCCGGAGTAATTGAGCGTGTCGGTACTCAGGCCCGCGCTGATGCAGTTGAACGCGTCGATGAAGATCGCGCGTGATTCGTCGTGGTCGATCTTGTGGTACTTGAGCTCGAATGGCGACACCCCGCGTCCGACCCCGATTTCCAATCTCCCATGGCTCAAATGGTCGAGAATGCAAATCTCCTCGATCAAACGCAGCGGCGAATAGAGCGGCAGGAGATAAACGAGCGGGCCGAGCCGCATGCGCTTGGTCGCACGCGCCACCGCGCCGAGATAGATCCCGGGCACAGGGACCATGTTGAGCGGCGTGGCGTGATGCTCCGCCACATGCAGGCAATAGATGCCGGCCTCCTCCGCAGCCTTGGCGAAGGCGAGCCGCTCGTCGAAGAGCGTCGCAAGCGGCCGCTTGCCATGCTCGACGTGGTCGAAAAGTCCGATTTGCATCAAGGCCCCGGCGCGCGCATCGGCACTCAGTGGATTTCCGGCTCGGGAATCTGCCCCCCGCCGACGAGGAAATCGAAATCACAGCCTTCGTCGGCCTGACCGATATGGGCGGAGAACATCGCGCCGTAGCCGCGGACGTAGCGCGGCGCGGGCTGCTTCCAGGCCGCGCGGCGGCGGTTGAGCTCTTCCTCTGGAACGTGCAGATGGATGCGCCGCGCCGGCACGTCCACCTCGATCGCATCCCCGGTCTCAACAAAGGCTAACGGGCCGCCGACGAAGCTCTCCGGCGACACATGCAGGATGCAGGCGCCATAGCTCGTGCCGCTCATGCGTCCGTCCGAGATGCGCACCATATCGCGCACGCCCGCTTGCACCAGCTTCTTCGGAATCGGGAGCATGCCCCATTCCGGCATACCGGGCCCGCCCTTGGGGCCGGCGTTCTTGAGCACGATGACGTGGTCCGGCGTGACGGCAAGGTCATCGCGTTCGATCTCGCGCGCCATGTGGTTGTAGTCCTCGAAAGCGAGTGCGGGGCCGCGATGCTTGAGGAACCGCTGATCCGCCGCCGCCGGCTTCATCACGCAGCCGCGCGGTGCGAGATTGCCGGTGAGAACGGCGGTCGCACCTTCTGCATAGATCGGATCGGCGAGCGAATGGATGACGTCGGGCAAATAGATTTCCGCGCCTGCGATATTTTCGGCAAGCGTCTTTCCGGTCACCGTCAAGCAAGAAAGGTCGAGCCGATCCTTGAGCTCCAGCATCAACGCGCGCAAGCCGCCAGCGTAGAAGAAATCCTCCATCAAGTATTTTCCCGAGGGCCGGACATTGGCGAGCACGGGAATCTCGCGCGAGAGCCGGTCGAAGCGCCCGATGTCCAGCGCAACGCCGGCACGGCGCGCCATCGCGATCACATGGATGATGGCGTTGGTCGACCCGCCCATTGCCATGTGAACCTTGATGGCGTTGTCGAAAGCGGCGGCAGTGAGGATTCGTGCGGGCGTGAGATCCTCCCATACCATATCGACGATGCGGCGTCCGGCTGCGGCGCACATGCGCGGATGGCTGGAATCGGCCGCCGGGATCGAGGACGCGCCCGGCAGCGTCAGGCCCAGCGCTTCGGCGATCGCCATCATGGTCGCTGCCGTGCCCATGACCATGCAGGTGCCGAAGGAGCGGGCGATGCCGCTTTCCATCTCACTCCATTGCTCTTCGCTGATGCGGCCCGCTCGCTTCTCGGTCCAGTATTTCCAGACATCGGAACCCGAACCGAGATACTCGCCGCGCCAATTGCCGCGCAGCATCGGGCCGGCGGGCACGTAGACCGCCGGGATGCCCATGCTGATGGCACCCATGATCAGACCCGGCGTGGTTTTATCGCAACCGCCAAGCAGCACCGCGCCGTCGATCGGATGGCTGCGCAGCAGCTCTTCCGCTTCCATCGCGAGAAAATTGCGATAGAGCATGGTCGAAGGCTTCACGAACGGCTCCGCCAGCGACATCGCCGGCAACTCGATCGGAAAGCCGCCGGCCTGCAGCACGCCGCGCTTGACGTCCTCCGCCCGCGCCCGCAGGTGCGCGTGACACGCGTTGATCTCGCTCCAGGTGTTGATGATCCCGATAACCGGTCTGCCGGCCCAGTCGACGGCGTCGTAGCCGAACTGGCGCAGCCGCGAACGGTGGCCGAACGCGCGCAGATCGTTGACGCCGAGCCAGCGATGGCTGCGCAGATGTTCGGGAGGCTTGCGCTTCATCGCGACCCCCGCAGACGTGCTCGGCCTATTCCAGCGCCACGCCGCCGGCCTTGATCACCTTGGCCCACTTTTCGGTTTCGTCGCCGACGAGCTTGCCGAAATCCGCCGGAGTGCCCGGAGTCAATATGCCGCCGAGCTCCGCCAAGCGCGCCTTGATGTTCGGGTTGGCGAGACCGGCGTTGATCTCCTTGTTGAGCTTGTCGACGATCTCCGGTGGGGTTCCCTTCGGCACGGCGACCCCATAGAAGGCGCTCGCCTCGTAGCCCGGCACGGCTTCGGCCACGGTCGGAACATCGGGCAGCGCCTCCGACCGCGTCGCTGTGGTCACGGCCAGCGCACGGAGCTTGCCCGCCCGGATATGCGGCAGTGAGGGCGGCAGATTGTCGAACATCACGTCCACCGTACCGGCGATCATGTCGGTAAGCGCCGGCGCCGAGCCCTTGTAGGGAATATGGGTCAGCTCGACGCCGGTCATCAGCTTGAACAGCTCGCCCGAGAGATGGACCGAGGTTCCGTTGCCCGAGGTCGCCCAGTTGATCTTGCCCGGATTGGCCTTGGCGTAAGCGATGAACTCGGCAACCGTCTTGGCCGGCACCGACGGATGGACCTCCATCACGTTCGGCACCCGCATGATGCCGGCAACCGGCGCGACATCCCGGAGGAAGTTGAAGGATAGCTTCGGATATAGCGTCGTGTTGATCGCATTCGCCGGATTGGTCAGGAGCAGCGTATAGCCGTCAGGCGGCGAATTAAGCGCCGCTTCGGTGCCGATGTTGTTGCCCGCGCCCGGCTTGTTCTCGATGAAAACCTGCTGGCCCAGTCGCTCCGACAGCCATTGCGCCATGATCCGCGCCGTGATGTCGGTGCCTCCGCCCGGCGGATACGTCACGATCCAACGCACGGGCCGGGTCGGGTAGTCGAGCGCCGCCGCGCTGTCGATCGCGGGCAGCGTGAGAGCGGCCAGGCAGCCGGCAAAAAGACGAGCGAAGTTCGGCGTCATGGGCGGTTCTCTCCTTCTATTCTTGTCGGGGCGACCGATCGTGCGCGAATTTGCCGCAAGGTACGCGGCATCGGCGGGATCGCACAAGGGCGTCGAAGCGGCTCGTCGGAGATCAGGGGCGCGAGCGCTGTCCGGTGTCGCCATGTTGGGCGACACCGACATCGAGCGAGCGGCGGTGCTTGAAGAAGCCACGCGCGAGGGCAAAAGCGCGAACGAGCGCCCTGCCGCGCTCGAGCAGAGCAATCTGCCCGTCCTCCTCGATCAGGAAGCCTCCTGACTTTAGATGCTCGATCCGCCGCTCCACCATGGCGCGCGTGGAGTACGACTTCATCAGTTCGTCCGCGGACGCGAGGCGTGATCTCAGGCGCATCATCAGCGAAACCGACACGCCGTTGGCGGCGAGCGTGAACAGGAAAATGTAGGTCTCACACAGCGCCAGATAGACCAGGACAGCGGCGATGCTCTCGTCCGAGATGGCGAACATCCACAGGGCCAGGGCGGCGAGAACGACGGCGACGGGCATGCCCACGCTGAGAAAGCTCAGAACGATGGTGAGGCTTCCTCCCATCCGCGCGAAAACGGCGTGCAGCACGACCGCAACTGCAAAGCCGGCGAGTGAGAGCACCAGCCACATTGGTCAGCCTGCCTCACGAATGGTGGTCAGCCGCATGACCAAGCTCAGCATGTCGACAAGGATTCTGCCCATCGCCGAAAGCTTGAATGTGCCGTCGGGGCCTTGCGCGATCAGTCTCAGCGACTGAAGGTCGTGGAGCCGGTTGCGCTTCTTATCGGAACCGATCGCCTCGCAGCTTGCGAGGATCTCCTCGCGCGAGATTGACGCTTGCCGCGAGACCCGCAGCAGAATCTGCAGGGAATAGCTTCCCTCGGCCAGCGTCCAGAGCTCGAGAAAGGAGAGGCTGTAGACGTATTGCAAAGCGAGAAGCCCGCAAGAAGCCGCAAATCCAATCGTGCCGCGGGCAAAGGCAACCACGACGACCGCAAAGACCGCCGCGAAGGCGAGGCCGTGATAGATGGCGATCGTGCGCTCCGCTGCGAAAACCTTCAAGTGACGAAATACCGCGATATAGGCCAAGACATGCGCGGCGATAAATCCAGCCAGAAGAATCCAGTGCATGTCGAGGAACGTTCTTGTCTGCGCGTCGGCCGCGGGCTTGAACTACGCGCTGCGATCGGAATGGCGCATCACCGGCTGTGGCGCCGGTTCGCCGGCGATTTCTTTTGCGGGCATCACGATCCAAACGATGCCGCCGATCAAGCCGAGCGCCAGATTTGCCAGCCCGAGTTTGATCGAGACCGCAAGCGCGTCGGTAGCCGGAACGTCGATGAGCGCAAAGGCGCTCATCATGAGAGCTTCGCGCACGCCCCAACCGGCGATCGAGATCGGAATAAACGTCAGCAGGCTCACCAGCGGCAGAATCGCGAAGCAGGAATACAGGTCCATCAACGGATTGAGTTCGCGACCCAGCAAGAACGCACTGATGATCACCGTCATATTCGTGCCTAAGCCGATCACCGCAAACAGCAGCAGACCCTCTTTCGTCGGCCGCACCGCGCGCAGCGCGGTCTGCACGTGAGCGAGTCGGGGAATGCGACGGAAAACCGCCGTGTTGGCCGTCCAGCGCAGGCTCAGCAATAGGATGCCCACGAGCAGGCAACTCACTCCCACCGCCCAGAAAATCTCGTCGGGAATAAGCATCGTCTTGTAGGCGGTCAGCATGGGCACGGTGAAGGCCGCAAGCACCACGAGCGCCACGAACCCGGCAAAGCGATCGATGACGACGCTTATCACCGCGTCGGTGGTTGGAACATGGTAGCGGCGCAACCGAATGATGCGAGCGGCGTCGCCACCGACCACGGCGGGCAGGATCTGGCTGGCGCATTGGCCGACGAGCCATGCCTCCACACTGGCGCTGGCCGTCAGCGGATGTCCGAGCTGGCGGAGAATCCAGCGCCAGCGCAAGGCGGCCATCACAGCTTGGAACCAAAACAAAGTGAGCACCGCAAGCGCCGTGGCTACCGAGGTCCGCCCCAAAGCATCCGCGAACTCGTTCCAGCGGAACTGGGGCCAAAAAACCCAGCCGATAAGCACAACCACCAACAGCTTGAGGATGAGTAGCCCAACCCTGCTCAGCATTACAGCCCCGGGAAATGCAGCACTTGCCGTTGCGTTAAGACCTGTTTATTCAAGCAAACGCAAGCCCTACGTGCCCGGGACCCGGATTTTAACGGCATCCGCGCATCACGTCGTGAGGGAATATGCTGCAGTTCGACCCCCAAGTGCTGAAATATTTGCCTGCCGACCGTCTGGCGGAACATCTCAAGGAGCTCCATCCCGGAATGGCGGTGACGCACGGGCGCCACGAATCGCTCGTTCCCGGCTACATCAAAGACTTGGAATGGAATTTCTACGACGAGCTGCACCGGCAGTGCGTTCACGATACCTATCATGGTTTATACAAGGTGATGACCGGCAAGTATTTCTCGATCAACGTCGTGCGCTGGGGAAATCTGCCTATCTTCATGCAGGTGGCCAACGCCAAGATCACCGATGGGATGTTCTATCAAAGCATGACGGTGCTCGGCATCATCATGCTGCACCAGGTCCAGCGCATTTCCCAGAAGGGGGACGAGGTGTTGATCGAGGTGGATTGGTACACCGCCTCGCACTGGGCCTTCCGTTGGCTGCACGGGCCGTTCAACCGGCGCCTGCTGCAGCTGCAGCGCAAGCAGGACTGGGAAGACAACGTCGAAATCCGCGGCCGCAGGCGCGATTTGCGCCACCGCGGTTTCCACTTTGCCACCGACGACCCCGATTTCGTCAGTTCGAACCGGCTGACCCACAATGTGCGTTTGCCTCCGCTCGAGGCTCCGGTGCGCATCGATCTATCGGATTATCCTCTCGGCAGCGTGCACCGCGTCACGCGCGGCCCGATCGAACTGCTGTTGCGGCGCAAGGGCGAAGATCAGGTCGAAGTCTGGCCCTCGCTGTGCCCGCACGAAGGCGGCCTGATGGACCAGAAGCACTTCTGCGACGGACAAGTCGTGTGTCCTTGGCATGGGCTGCGCTTCGCCGCGGTCCTGCTCGGAAAGGGAGGGCGCGACTCCTGGCGCTATCTTCAGGTGACGGTCCGCTACAAAGGCGACCATCTCGAGGTCGCGCCATCCGCCGCCGAGCCGGCGGTCAAGCATGCGGCACCGGCGGTAGAGGCGGCGGTGACGAAGCACTGAGGCTGACGCGCCTGTTTGTGCCGCTTTGTTGCCGGACATTGCCGCTGCGACCCGTGCGGCCGGTCGACTTCGTAGCTGCATTGCAGCTGCCGGGATGAAAACGCACTCATGATTTCACTTTGGAATCGTGTGGTGTCGCCTGCGCTCGCCACCCCACTCCGCATCACCATCCACTGGGATACCGACCCGCCGCCGGCCCTGGCCTGGATGCTGAGAAACGATCGCCTGGTCGTTGCCTTGGCCGCCGCAACGACCGCGGTGATCTGGTATGTCGTCGAGCCGATCGTGGTCACCCACGACAGTTTTGCCTATCTCGACGCGGCCAAATTCATTGCCGGTGTCGAAGGCGGAAGCTTCACCTATTTCCGGCCGCCACTTCTGCCTCTGCTGTTGGCCGCAACCGGCGTTCCAAGCCTCCAAACCTACGTCTGGTTCATCCTGACACAGCTGGTCCTCGGCATCGCGTCCGTCATGTTGATGCACGGTTGTCTGCGCCGGATTTCGAAATCGCTCGGTTTGATTGCGACTGCGCTCTTCATCGCAACGTTCATCGGATTCGTCTATTCCAAGTCCATCATGACCGAACAGATCTATCTGTTCGGATGGTGTCTTTGCATCAACGGCGGGCTGGCCTATCTGTGGAGCGGCGCGCCGTTGCGGTTGGCGCAAACGATCGTTGCTCTTCTCATTCTCGCGCTGACGCGAGCGCAAGGCGCCTATGTCATTGCCGCCGTGCTGCCGATCCTGGCACTCGCGCGACCGCGGCAGGTTCCGGCCATTGCGGTGGCTCTGGTTGCCTATCTGCTGATCGTATTCGGTTACGGCAAGCTGCACGCCTCGATGGCTCGCGCGCTGGACGACAGTGCAAAACCGATCCAGGTCTCCAAGCTCGGGATTTCCGACAGTACCGGCAAGATGCTGTTCATGGTCCCGTACTACGACGTGTACCTTCGATGGGGCGTCGCCGCGGTCGCGCCTGAAAACGGGCCTGCCTCGAGACGGATGTTCGAGGAGCTCAATACCTATTATTCCGCGCCCGGCCGGTTGGCGGGAATGAAAGACGAGCAGCTCTTCCGCCGCTTCGCCGGAAAGCCCGACGAGTTGCTCAAAAAGATGCAGCGGACGCCCGATGCGCAATATTGGTTCTCGATCTGGGCGGCATTGGACGAGCGGCTAGGGGCGGCCGCGAGCGACGCGTTGCTGTTGCGGGTGACGCTCGAAGCCATTCTCGCGCACCCGTTCTCGATCTTGGCGACCTACGGCCGCAATTTTTTGGTCGCGTTTTTCGCCGCGGAGAGCCCGTATACCTGGACGCATCGAACCTTCGGGTCCGAATGGACGGGACCTTATTTGGCAAAGGAGGAGCAGGCGAGCGGGGATAGTTCGGTCCCTACTCTGCTCGCGCGGGCCCTCGACGTCCTGTTTCCAACGCTGCGTTTTTTGGTCGTGATAGGAACGATCATCGTCGCTCCGTTCGCCTGGCGCAGCCGCTGGAAAATGAGCTTCGTATTTTGCATGACGCTGGTCGTCTACAACCAGGCCGCGGTCGCCTTGGCTGCAACCATCGAAAGCCGCTACACGTTCTACATTGTCCCGCCGCTCTTGGCTGCCGTGACGATGGCGCTGCAAGCCTATAGCGAGCGGCGCGCGGCAAAGCCTGTGCTCGCTTGAATTACACCGTGCTGGCAGCGGTCGGCGCTGACCGATCCGCGTCATTGCCGGGCTTGACCCGGCAATCCATCAACTTGAATGAATGTTTTTTTCCGATGGATGCGCGGGTGACAAGCGCGTTCACGCGCGTCTTCGACGCGCTTCTGCCCGCGCATGACGCATAGGGCACAAGGGCGATGCCGAAAGCCGCGCGTACTCCGCCTGAGTGCTGCGATCAGCCGCTGGCGCGGATGGCAAACGCCTGCTGGAGCCGATCGATGGCGGCCGCGATGCGCCGGCCTTTGCTCGAAAGCGCGAGGCCCGCGGTGGTGCGTTCGGCATGGCCCTGGTCGAGCAATAT
>CBFGVM010000044.1:0-15217 GCA_965652015.1 uncultured Alphaproteobacteria bacterium | reverse complement strand
ACGGGCTGCATGGTGATCATGAAGGATCCGGACACCGGCTGGATCAATTACGGCGCGTATCGCGTGCAGTCCCATGGCCCGAACGTCGCGACGGTGATGTGCTCCAAGGGCAAGCACGGCGACTTGATCAAGCGGCGTTATCACGAACGCGGTGAACCCTGTCCGATTGCTGTGGTGGCGGGCATGCACCCTGCCTTGTTCATGGTGGGAGGACTCGAGATTCCCTACGGAAAGAACGAATACGATGTCGCGGGCGGCTTGATCGGCGAGCCGGTCGAGGTGATCGACGGACCGCGCACCGGCCTGCCCATACCGGCGCACGCGGAGATCGCGTTCGAAGGATTCATCCATCCCAATGATCTCCTCGAAGAGGGGCCGCTCGGCGAGTGGACCGGCTATTACGCGGGTGGGAAGAAAAAAGAGCCGGCGATCCGCATCGAGACGTTCATGCATCGCGATGATCCGATCCTGTTGGGCGCCGTCCCGGCGGTACCGCCCGACGACGATTCCTTCTACCGCGGCACCTACCGTTCCGGCGCCGTGTGGAACCAGCTCGAAGCGGCCGGCATCCCGGAGGTGAAAGGCGTCTGGGCGCATGCGGCCGGCGGCAGCCGGCTCTGGCTCACGGTCGCGATCAAGCAGCAATATGGCGGTCACGCCAAGCAGGCCGGGCTCATCGCCTCGCAATGCCATGCCGGCGCTTATGCGAACCGTTTCGTGGTGGTGGTGGACGACGACATCGATCCTGCCGACATGGATCAGGTGGTATGGGCGATGTGCACGCGCTTCGATCCTCGTGAAGGCATCGAGATCCTGCGCGGCTGCTGGAGCACCGCGCTCGACCCCATGGCCTATGGCAGCGACGACCCGCGCAATGCGCGTGTGGTCATCGATGCCTGCAAACCCTGGTCGCGGCGCGATAGCTTTCCGCGCGTGGCGCGCTCGAGCAAGGAACTGGACGCGAGCATCCGCGCCAAATGGGCACATGTGCTGCCGCGTGGCTGAACGCCGCGGACTAAGGCTTTCTCCAAGTATGGTTACTTTTGCCGCCGCAACCGGTGTTCTGATTGTGGTGGGTTGCAAAAATCGGTATAAGCCGGGAGGTCTTGCCAGGTTGTGGGGATGTCATGCGTACGATCTCTGATCTTCTTGGCCGCAAGAGCGTTGCATCCACGTCTACGGTGTATGCCGTGCCGGCGGTCGCCAAGCCTGGCCCACGCGGCGAGGAGCCCGTCGAGCCGACCTTGGCCGACATTGGGGCGCGCGTCGGCGAGGACAATGAGGCGCTACGCAATCTGCTGATCGATACCGATCGTCGCATCGGCGCGCTCGACGATCTCAAGGAAGCCTTCCGCAACCTCGTGGAGCCAATTGGCGCGGCGCTGCATGCGCTCGAGCAGGAAAAAACCGATAATGTCGGCTTGCGCAACGCGCTCGCCGAGCTTCGCACCGGCTACGAGACCGTGCGCGGCGACTACGGCGCGCTCGAAAAGCGCGCGGCGGGATTGGCGAACGCGGGCGAGGAGCTTCGCCGGCAATTGAGCTTGACGCAACAGACCGCACGCGGCCTCGAGGCGGAGAAAGCGGAACTGGCCAGCGAGATCGTCGCCGCGCGGTCCGAAATCGCCAATCTCGAGAGCCAATTGGCGCAGGAAGGTGCCAATGCCCGCGCGTTGAGCGAGGCCAACCAGATTTTGGTCGATCACGCCAACAGCGCCGACAAGCGGATTGTCGAATTGCAGTCCGACACCGCACAGGCGCGGGAGAAACTCCTGCTGGTGGAGAACGACAAGCGCTCGCTGCAAACGGCGCTCGACCAGACACTCGCGGAGAACTCGCGCTTGTCTCGCCGCCTCACGGAGAGCGAGAACGCGTTGACTGCAGCGCGAGCGCGTCTGGAACAGCTGGACATCAGCCTGTCCGCCGCCGAGAACGAGCGCGTCACGCTCGCCACCGCGCGCGATGAGGCGAACGAGCGGCATCAGTCCGAAAGTTACGCGTTGAACCTGCGGTTGGAGGCGCTGCGTTCGCGTGCCGCCACCGCCGAGCAGCTGCTTGCCGAGGTGCGCCAGACTCTCGTCGCCCGTACCGAGGACATCAGGGTCCTGGAACGTAAGGTGATGGAGGCGAGCATCGCTCGCACCAATACCGACAAGACGGTCGAGCGGCTCACTGCCGCGCGCGAGACGCTCGACGGCAAGACCCGCGAGCTCGAACAGGCGCGTGCTTCGCTGATGGATCGGTCGAGCAATTTGGCGGAGACGCTGAAGGCGCGTGAGACCTCGCTTGCGCACGCGGAGGAGAAGATCAAGTCGCTGGCCGACCGCATGGCGGAGATCGAGGCCGACGCCGCGGCGTATCGGAGCAAAGCCGAGCGGCGCATCGATGAGCTCAGTGCGAGCCTGCAGCGCGAGCGCGTCGAGCTCGCCGTTGCGCAGGGTGCGCTGGAAACCACGCGGCGCGACTACGCGCGCCTGCAACGCGATATCCTGTCCGGGCGGTCGGCGCAGCAAGCCGGCCCCACCCTCGAAGTGGTGTCGGACACCACCAAAGAGCCGCAGAGAACGAAGAGTGGCAGAGGGGCTCGCAAGCCGAGCGAGGCCGGGCCCGAAGGCGACGCAGCCGAACCCGAGTCCACGCGCTAGTCTCGTCGGCAGGAACCCATCGCACGGCAACGTCCGCCGCGGGCTGTTGACGGCATGCCGGCGCAGGCCGCGCTTTGCTCGCGCATCGGGACGGCTGTATAGATGCGGTCGGGGCAACGGAGAGCAGCATGGTCCGTACCGATGAGGCCGCGTCGAAGCCGCGCATGCAATACCGCGGGCTGCGCGGCTGGCTGGAACAAGTCGAGAAGATGGGAGAGCTGCGCAGGGTCGACGGCGCCCACTGGGACGTGGAGATGGGTGCCATCACCCACATGCTCACGGAAAAGAGCCGCGGCAGCGCGCCGGCGATCTTGTTCGACAACGTGCCGGGCTATCCCCAGGGGTTCCGCACGCTTTATGGGCAGCTCTCCTCGGTGCGCCGCATCGCTTTGACGCTGGGACTGCCGCTCGAGTACGAGCGCAAGGTCGACGTGGTGCGGACCTATCACGCCCGCATGCAGAACCTCAAACCGCTGCCGCCGCGATTCGTCAACGACGGTCCCGTACTCGAGAACGTGGTCGAAGGCGACGACGTCGAGGTGCTGAAATTTCCGGTGCCGCGACACCATGAGCTGGACAAGGCGCGTTTCATCGGCACCGCCGACTGCGTGATGACGCAGGACCCCGATACGGGCTGGTTCAACCTCGGCGCTTATCGCAGCCAGGTTTACGACAGCAAGACCGTCGGCTGCCAAATCACCGAGGGCAAGCACGGCCGAATTCATCGCGATAAATATTTCGAACGCGGGCAGCCGATGAAGGTCGTGATCCTGTGCGGACAGGACCCGCTACTCTTTATGCTGTCCTCCAGCCCGCTGCCCGAGATCGGTGAGATGGACATCGCCGGCGGACTGCGCGGCGAGCCGATCGATGTCGTGCGCGGACCGTATACGGGTTTTCCGATTCCCGCCGACTGCGAGATTGCAATCGAAGGCGAAACCGTGCCCGGCCAGCTACTGCCGGAAGGGCCGTTCGGCGAATGGATGGGCTACTACTCCGACGACACACAGGAGCGGCCTTTCGTCAACGTGAAGACCATCCTGTACCGCAACGATCCGATCCTCACCTGCGCGCCGCAGCACAAACCCGTCGACGAGACCGGGCTGCTCAAGGGCATTGCCGGAGCGGCGCAGATCTGGCGTTCGCTCGAGGCCTGCGGCGTGCCCGAGGTGCTCGGTGTTTGGAATCACGAAGCAGGCCCCGCGACCCGGTTCACCACGATTCAGGTCCGGCAGCGCTATCCGGGCCACGCGCGTCAGGCGCTGCACATCGCGTCGTCATGCCAGGGCGGCGCTTATGCCGGCAAATGGACCGTGGTGGTCGATGAGGATATCGATGCCGGCGACCTCGATCAGGTCCTGTGGGCGATGTGCACGCGGTTCGATCCGCTCACCGATATCGACCTCATTCAAAAAGCCTGGGCCTCCAAGCGCGATCCGCTGTTTCTTCCCGGCAACTTCAATAACCGCATCCTGATCGATGCTTGCATTCCCTACGACAAGAAGCTCAAGGGCACATTCCCAGTTACCGTCGACGTCAGCGCCGACCTGCGCAAACGCTTGCGGTCGAAGTTTCCGCAACTCTTCTCCGGCTCGTAGGATGGGTTGAGCAAAGCCAAACCCAACCTCGGATCGAAATGGTTGCTTGCAAATGATGGGTCCAAATCTTCTGGTCGAGGAACGGCGCGGACGCGATGGGTATCGCTGCGCTCAACCCATCCTACGGGGTGAGTTCTCGCGAAGCTTCTGCCGTTTGATTCGTTGCGGCATTGCGGCCGCGCTCGCCGTCGCTGTCACGACGCAGCCTGCCCGCCCCGCCGGCGTCGAGGATTTTTACAAGGGGAAAACCGTTTCGCTCCTCATCGGCTATAGCGTGGGCGGCGGCTACGATGCCTATGGGCGGCTTCTGGCGCGGCATCTCGGCAAGTATATTCCTGGCAGTCCCACCGTCGTGCCGCAAAACATGACCGGCGCGGGAAGCCTCAAGGCGGCGAATTATGTTTATTCCGTCGCTCCCAAAGACGGCTCCGTCATCGGCACGTTCTCGCGCAGCATGGGCATTGCGCCGCTGCTCGACAAAGCTGAATTCGACAGTACCAAATTCACCTGGCTCGGCAGCGTCACTGACGAGGTGAGCCTGTGCGTCACCCGTCACGATGCGCCGGTGAAGACCTTCAGCGAGCTCTTGGCGACACCCGCGACGTTCGGTGCCGAGGGCGCGGGGTCCGATCCCAACATTTTCGCGTCGTTTTATCGCAATGTACTCGGCGCCAAAATCAAGGTCGTGACCGGCTACCCCGGCACCAACGAGATCCAGCTCGCGGTCGAGCGCGGCGAGGTGGATGGCCTGTGCGGTTTGTCGTGGAGCACGCTCAAGGGCCGCTACCCGCATTGGCTTAAGGAGAGGAAGGCCCACATCCTGGTCCAAGCCGGCATCAAGAAGCAGCCGGAGCTGCCGGATATTCCATCGGCAAGCGAGCTCGCGAAGACAACGGATCAGACCCAAATTCTGAAATTGCTGCTGATCGGGCAAGCCATGGCGCGCCCGTTCGCAGCCCCGCCGGGCATTCCCGCGGACCGCAGAGCTGCGCTGATCGCGGCCTTCGGGCGCACGACCGCGGATCCGGATTTTCTCGCCGAGGCCGAGCGGCTCAATTTCGAGGTCAATCCCGTCAGTGCGAACCAGCTCGACGCGCTTCTGGCAGAAGCCTACGCGACGCCCAAGGACGTCATCGCCAAGGCCGCCAAGGCGATGTCCGAGTGAGTGACATCGACACGCCGCATCGTTGCAAAGGCCCGCGCTGCGAAATCAGAGCGCGGTCGAGGACATGGGTGGATTGATCGGAGCGCGCATTCCTCGTCTCGAGGACGGCGAGCTGCTCGTCGGCAAAGGACGCTTCGTCGACGATATTGCAGTTGCCGGCATGTGGCACGCGGCGTTCGTGCGCAGCCCCCATCCGCACGCCGCAATCCGCCGGATCGACACCCATGCCGCGATGGCGCTGCCGGGCGTACACGCGGTGTTCACCCTCGACGATCTCGCCGCGGTCCTCGCCAACCGCCGCATGCTACGCCACTCCAATTCCGGGACGCCGCTCGATCGTTACTGGTCCTTTGCCCTCGCCGACAACGAAGTGTCTTATGTCGGCGAGCCGGTCGCGATCGTCCTCGCTGACAGCCGCTATGTCGCCGAGGATGCCGCGGCAATGGCTGCCGTCGACTATGAGGTGCTTGCGTCCGTGTCGGACGCTCGCAGCGCGATCGAGCCGACCGCGCCCGCGGTGCGGCGCGAGCTGAATACGAACATCGCAGCCGCCTACAAGGTCGCCTATGGCGATCTCGAAGCAGCGTTTGCCAAGGCTGCGCACGTTTTTCACCAGGAGCTGCAGCAGCATCGTGGTGGTGCGCATCCGATCGAGGGCCGCGGCATTTTGGCCGAATGGCGCGACGGCACCATGGCGGTGTGGGCATCGACGCAGAAAGCGCATGACCTGTTCCAGTCGTTGACCGCGCTGCTTGATTTCGACGAAAGCCGGTTGCGTGTGGCGACCCCCGACGTCGGCGGCGGCTTCGGTCCCAAGCTCTGCGTCTATCCCGAGGACATCGCGGTCGTCGCGGCCGCCAAGCTCGTCGAGCGGTCGGTCAAATGGATCGAAGACCGGCGCGAGCATTTCACCAACGCCGCCCAGGAGCGCGACCAATACTGGTCGCTCGATCTGGCGGTTGACGCGGACGGAAAGCTTCTCGGCATCCGCGGCCGGTTGATCCACGACCTCGGCGCCTATGCCCTGCAGGACGTCAACATTCCCTACAACTCGGCATCCATGCTGAGCGGCCCGTACATGCTTCCGGCATTGACCATGGACGTCGTGGTTGCCGCCACCAATAAGACGCCGGTGTCGTCGGTGCGCGGGGCCGGTTACCCGCAGGCGGCCTTTGCCATGGAACGCCTCATGGACCGCGTCGCGCGCGAACTGCGCCTCGATCGCGCGGAGGTGCGGGCACGCAATCTCATCCCGCCGGAGAAGATGCCTTACACCAAGCCGCTCAAGGCGCGCTCCGGCGCCAGCATGTGCTACGACAGCGGCGATTATCCCGCCTGCCAGGCGCAGGCGCTGCAGGCGGCGGGCTGGGAGGAGTTCCGTAAGCGACAAGCGACCGCGCGAGGAGAGCGCCGCTATATCGGCATCGGCGTTGCGCACGGGATCAAGGGCACCGGGCGCGGTCCGTTCGAATCCGGCCTCGTGCGGGTGTCGAACACGGGACGCGTCTCGGTGTTTACCGGTGCCGCCGCGATCGGACAGGGGCTGCGCACCGTGCTCGCGCAGATTTGCGCGAACGAGCTGGGGCTGAAGGCGCAGGACATCACCGTCGTGCCCGGCGACACCGGTGGCGTCTCGCTCGGGCTCGGCGCTTTCGCCAGCCGTCAAACCGTGACCGCGGGCTCATCCGTACTCCTCGCGGCACGAGCGGTTGCCGAGAAGGCGAAGAAACTCGCGAGCCACATGCTCGAGGCGGCGGAGCACGATCTCGAGATCGCGAACGGCGAGGTGCGGGTTGTCGGCGCGCCGCAGCTTTCGATCAAGCTCGGCGAGCTCGCGCGCATCCTCAAGGGCGCGCCCGGCTACGGCTTTCCGGCGGACATCGAGCCGGGCCTCGATGCCAATGTGAATTGGCGCACCGACGCGCTCGCCTACGCCAATGCCTGCCATGTCGCAGAGGTCGAGGTCGATCCCGACACCGGCGGCGTCAAGGTTCTGAACTACGTGGCGCTGCAGGATTCGGGCACCTTGATCAATCCCATGCTGGTCGACGGCCAAGTCCGCGGCGGCGTGGCGCATGGCCTCGGCAATGCCGTGCTGGAGTGGATGGGGTACGACGCGACCGGCCAGCCGCTCACCACGAGCTTCGCCGATTACCTCTTGCCGAGCGCCACGGAAGTGCCGGCGATTCAGACACTCTATAAAGAGACGCCATCACCGCTCAATCCGCTCGGCGCCAAGGGCGCCGGCGAGGTCAGCACCATTCCGACCGCGGCCGCGGTGATCTCCGCAATCGAGGACGCGCTGCAGCCCTTCGACGTCCGCATCACGCAAACGCCGGTCACGCCGCAGAAGCTAGTCGAGCTCATCACCAATGGCCGCAGGGAATGAGTGCAAGCCAGAAACTCGGTCGCTACCCTCCCCCTGTGGGGAGGGGAGCGCACCGAGTATGCGGCGCGAACGTGCTTCAAGCACACACGAACATGTTCTAGCTGTTAAGGTGCGTCCGATGCGAACCGGCTCCGACTATCTTCGCTCGCTCAACGACGGACGGCAGGTGTTTATCGACGGCGAGCGCGTCAAGGACGTGACCGCGCATGTCGCCTTCCGCGAGGCGGCGCGCTCGATCGCGCGGCTTTACGACATCGCGGCACAGCCGCAGATGCGCGAGCGCATGACCTTCGTCTCGCCCAAGACCGGCGAGCCGGTGCTGCGCGCCTACCAGATCCCGCACAGCCACGCCGATCTGCGGGCGCGCCGCTTGTTCTCCGAGACCTGGGCGGAGGCGACGTTCGGTCTGATGGGCCGCACCCCCGACCACGTCGCCGGATTTTTCTGCGGCTATGCCGCAACGCCGAGCCTGTTCGCGGCCGGCGGCCAACATTTTGCGAACAACGTCGTAGCCTTCTACGAACACCTGCGGGACAACCATCTCTACGCGTCCTATGCCATCGTCCCGCCGCAGATCGACCGCAGCAAGCCCGCGCACCAGCAGAGCGATCCGACGCTTTATGCCGGCGTGGTCAAGGAGCGCGACGACGGCATCGTCATCTCCGGCGCGCAGCAGCTCGCCACCGGGGGCGCGATTTCCGACGTCATCCATTTGAGCTGCATCCATCCGCTGCAGCCGGGCGATGAGAACTACGCCAACTGCCTGGCAGTCCCCGTCAACGCGCCGGGGGTCAAGCTCTATCCGCGGCGGCCGTTCGCGCTGGGAGCGACGAACGCGTTCGACTATCCGCTCTCGAGCCGCTTCGACGAAAGCGACAGCTACGTCGTGTTCGACAACGTGTTCGTGCCCTGGGAGCGGGTCTTCATCTATCGCAACCTCGACGCATCGCGCGATCAATGGTGGAAGACGCCGTCGCATCTTTACGGCAACCACCAGGCGCAAGTGCGTTACGTCACCAAGCTGCGCTTCATGATCGGCGTGGCGCAACGCATGAACGAGATGACGGGCAACATCGCCAATCCCGCGGTGCAGATCATGATGGGCGAGCTTGCCGCCTGGGTCTCGACCTACGAGCACATGCTTCTGTCGCACGAAGTCACGGCGGTCATCGACAAGGACGGCGTGCTGTGGCCGTCGAAGACCGGCCTCTATTCGGCGATGGCGCTGCAGTCGGAGCTCAACGGCCGCATGCTCGAAATGATCCGCGAGCTCGCCGGCTCCGCCATGATCACCTTGCCGTCATCGCTGCGCGATTTCGAGAGCGCGGAGACCTCAGGCGACGTCGAGCGCTACATGCGCTCGGCCTCCTCCGACGCGAAACGCAAGGTGGCGTTGATGCGGCTCGCCTGGGATCTGATCGGATCGGAATTCGGCAGCCGCCACCAGCAATACGAGAAGTTCTACGGCGGCGCCTCCTTCCTGGTGAAGCAGAACGTCTATCGCAATTTCGATTTCAAGCGGGCGGGCGCGCTTGTCGACGCCGCCCTCAACCTGCCGCCGCCGGCGCAGGAGTGACACCCCAGCGCCGCGCACTCGGTGCGCTCCCTCCCCCGCAAGCGGGGGAGGGTTGGGGAGGGGGCGACCAGACGAATCTTTGTGCAGGCCCCCTCCCGGTCCCTGCCCCGCGAGCGGGGGAGGGGAATCGACCGAGTTCGCTGCACGCGACAATCACTAACGAGCCTTCCACAAATGCGAGAACTGCGTCGCGACGACGCCCTCATAGGGCACGTCCCCGCTGAGGATGCCGACGTCGCGCGAGAATTGGTTCATGCCGGCGACGAAGTCCCGCGAGATCGAGGCATCGTAATAGGGGAGATCCCGCCGAATGAGCTCGGCGATGAGCTCGGCCTCGGACGGCGGAAACAGCTTGCGGCCGATGTCGGTCGCCCGCGCCACATTCTCCTTCAGCGCGGCTTGCGCCTTGACCATGGCGCGAACGGCGCCAGCCGCGGCCTCGGGCGAGCGCTCGATCAAGCGGTCGGACGTGGCGATCGAGGCCATGGTGTAGTTGAAGCACGGCTTGGGCCCGTCGCCGCGCCGCACGTCGAGGATCATGGTGCCCACCCCGCGGCGCACCGCCACCTCGGCGCCCATGCCGTTCGCCCAGAAGCCGTCGATCTTGCGCTCCTCCAGCGCCTTCGCCGCGGTGACGCCGAAATTCACGCCGGCGCCTTGCGCACCCGGCACCGGCGCAATCCTCACCTGGTCGCGCGCGAGATCGATGCCGGCCTCGATGAGCAGGCGGCGCAGCCCCATCTCGACCCAAGGGGCGGCGCCGATGCTGCGCCCCTTCACCACGCTGAGATCGCCCCGCTTGCCACCGAAATCCTTGTGCATGACCAGGAACCAGTACATGCCTTGCGCTTGCGCGCACAGAAGCTTGGCGCCCTGCCACGACGGGAACGCCGAGAGCGCGGAATGCGCGGACCCGCCTACGAAATCGACCGTGCCGTCGCGCAACGCCGCGTAAGACCTGTCGACCGGGTAGATCAGCTCGAGGGAGACATCGAGGCCTTCCTGCTTGAAGCAGCCCAGCTCGATCGCGGCGATCGCCGGGAAATACGAGTTCGAGATCATGTCGGGCACGGCGAGTTTCATTGTCTATTCTCCTGCAGCCATTCTACATGAGCGCGCCTCTTGCCCCTTTTCGTCACCCGCGCGCTCGACCGGCGGGTTCATCATTTTTTCCTTAAAGACTTTTCGCGAAGGAGATGGATTGCCGGTCACAAGCGCGTTCACGCGCGTCTTCCGACGCGCTATGCCCGGCAATGACAGAGGTCGAGACAACGCCCTACTCGCGCTTGACCCGCGCCGTGTTCGCGCCCAGGCCGTGGTACTCACCTGTGATACTGCGCCCTAGAACAAAACCTTGACCGCGGTTGCCACGCCGATGGTCTGCGCATCGCCGTTGATGAATCCCGTCACTTGCAGGCCGAGCGGCAGCCCTTCGTCCTCGAGCACGGGAAGCGAGATCGCGGGGATGCCCAGCAATGACGCGTGCGCGGTGCAAGTCGGATCGCCCGTCGAGTCGAGCCCGAGCGGCGCCGCGGCGGGGGCGGAAAGGCTGACGCAGGCATCGCATTCTGCCGCCAATTGGGCATAGAGCGCACGCGTCTTGTCGCGCTGGGCGAGATCATTTCTGTAGTCCTCGAGGCTCATCGCCTCGGCGTCGGCAAGGCGGGAGAGCATCACGCGGCTGAGCTTGCTCGCATCGCGGTCACGGTAGGTATTGAGCGGCCAGCGCGATTCCCAACTGTTGATCCGCATGGACAGCGGGCGCGCTTGCGCAATAGCGGCTTCGACCGCGGCGACCTGCGCATGCGATTGTCGCGTGAGCACGTCGATGCCGGCGGCTTTGAGCCGCGCGAGCGCATCGGCCATGGCCGCTTTGGCGCCCGGCGAGGCCACGGCCCAGCCGGCGGTTTCGAGGAACGCAAGCCGACGCGGTTTCTGTGCCGGCGGCGCGCTCGCCGGCCCAAACAGACCGGGATAGCCGGGATCGCCGCCGGCGCGAACCGCGATCTCATAGGCGACCTGCCAGCTATCCTGGAGCGTCATCGCCAGAACGCCGGTTGAGCTCTGGCTCAAGCCGTCATGACTGCCGCCGCGATTGAGCGCACCGACCGAGACCTTGAAGCCGATGCACCCGCAGTAACTGGCGGGGCGAATGGTCGAGCCGATCACCTGCGTGCCGAGCGCCGTGCTCACCATGCCGGCCGCGACGGCGGCGGCCGAGCCGCTACTCGATCCGCCCGGTGTGCGGCGCAGGTCATGCGGGTTGCGTGTGCCGCGCGGCTCGGTCGCGGCAAATTCCGTGGTCACCGCCTTGCCGACGATGACCGCGCCGGCCTCGCGTAGTGCGGCTACGCTCGCGGCATCGCGTTCGGAACGGAAGCCGGCGAACAGGGGCGAGCCGTTCTCGGTCGGCATGTCGGCGGTTTCGATGATGTCCTTGATGCCGATCGGCATGCCGTCGATCGGCGAGTGCTGCTTGCCGGCGCGCCAGCGCGCAGTCGATTGGTCGGCGGCCGCGCGCGCTCCGTCGAGGTTGAGGTTGACGAAGGCGCCGATCTTGGGTTCGAGCGCCGCAAGATCCGCGAGGCAGCGTTCGAGAAAGTCGCGCGGCGTGTCCTCGCCGCGCTGGAAGCGCGCGGTTGCCGAAAGGAAAGGTTTGGGTGAAAGCTTCAGTTTGTCGTCCGGCGCCAGCATCGGGGGCCCTCTCGGTATGGAAACGTTGTAGCCCGGATTGAGCGAAGCGAAACCCGGGCTGCCGTCACCTGGTAATCTGGTCCCGCATGTCGCTTCGCTCCATGCGGGCTACTTCTTCTTGCTACTTATTTCTTGCTCTCGTCGTAGTAGTGGATCTCGTAGAGCAGGCAGCCGCGCTCGGACTTGAAGGGACCGTGGTAGACGCCCGGCGGCCGGCAGGCATAGGTCGGCGCGTCGAAGGATTCGCCCCCTTTGCCCTGCTCATCGTTGCCGACGATGAGATCGCCGGAGACCAGATAGACCTCCTCCCAATGGTCGTGCACAAACGGCGCGGTGGTGAAGACACCGGGCTCGATGCGCAGGAGCCGGGTGCGGCTTCCCATCTTGCGCCCCTCGTCGAGGTCGCTCGCGAGAATTTTCTGCTTGATCCCCGCCGGATAGCCGGGCGGCGTGGCCCACCCGCTGTTCATGTCCACGCGAGTAAACTCGAGATGCGGCTTATTCATCGGCATGGTTCGTCTCCGGCAATCATTCTTGACTCAACCCCAGGACGGGCGTGTTCGCAAGCAGCCACGGATGAAAGTGCCCGTGCGCGTTGATATCATTGACGCCGTCATTTCAACAAGCTCTAGACTTGAGACTTCCATCCCTCGTTGAAAGGCCATGCGATCACTCGCTCAACTGCAATCCGATCTCGCCGGCAGCGGCAAAAGCCGCAACCTGGTGGAGCAATGCTTGGCGCGGATCGCCGACCCATCCGGGGAAGGGCAGCGCGCTTTCCTCAAGGTCCATGCCGAGGCCGCGCTCGCGGCCGCGGATTTTTATGACCGTCTCCGCGCGCGCGGCGCGGCGCCTTCCCCATTCGCCGGCATTCCGGTCTCGGTCAAGGATCTGTTCGACATCGCCGGCGATGTGACGACCGCCGGCTCCATCGTGCTGAAAGATGCGAGCCCGGCGAGAAACGACGCGCCGGCGGTGGCGCGCTTGCGCGCGGCCGGATTCATTCCAATCGGGCGCACCAACATGACCGAGTTCGCCTTCTCCGGGCTCGGCATCAATCCGCACTACGGCACGCCATCGAACGCCCACGACCGTGCAGCCGCACGCATCCCCGGCGGCTCGTCCTCGGGCGCCGCGGTGTCGGTCACCGACGGCATGGCGTTTGGCGCGCTCGGCACCGACACCGGCGGCTCATGCCGCATTCCGGCGGCTCTTTGCGGCATCGTCGGATTCAAGCCCACGGCGCATCGCGTTCCGACCGCGGGAGCATTCCCGCTGTCGACGTCCCTCGATTCGGTCGGGCCGCTGGCGGCAACCGTCGCGTGCTGCGCCGCGCTGGACGCCGTCCTTGCCGGCGAACCGGTGATCGACCTGCCGCCGTTCCCGCTCGCCGGGCTGCGCGTGGCGGTGCCTCAGACCATGGTGCTCGAGAATGTCGAGCCCGCAGTGGCACGCGCGTTCGAGTCCGCTCTTGCGGTATTGGGAAAGGTCGGTGCGCGGATCGTCGACATCCCGCTGCGCGAATTGGAAGAGCTGCCGCAGATCAATGCCAAAGGCGGACTGGCTGCGCCCGAGGCCTACGCCATTCACCGCGCGCTCATCCTCAAAGCGCAGAAAATGTATGATCCGCGCGTGCTCGCCCGCATTCTGCGCGGACAGGAGCAAGATGCCGCGGATTACATCGACCTCGTCAATGCGCGCGCCGATTTCATCCGTCGCGTTGCCGCCGTCACCGGGCCGTATGACGCGCTGGTGATGCCCACTGTGCCGGTGACCGCGCCGCGTCTCGCCGATCTTGCGGCAGATGACGCCTACCGCCACACCAATTTTCTCGTGCTGCGCAATCCGTCCATCGCCAATTTCCTCGACCGCTGCTCGGTCTCGATTCCATGCCACCAGGCCGGCGATCCCCCGGTCGGCCTCATGCTGATCGGCGAGCACGGTGCCGACCGTCGGCTGCTGGCGATCGCCGCCGCGATAGAGGCGGTTGTCTCGCCGCGTTTGGCGTAGGGCGGCATTGCGCTAGCTCGGTTCTATTGGCCATCAGGATCTCGCCAGCGCAATGCCCACGCGCCCCTTCCGCGTGGGCGAAATCGGCCGCCTGCGGGTGGGAGTCTCATCTCTGAGCGGGCGATTTTGCCCACCCTACGAACGACATTCGTTGTGTCTAAATCCGCTACAATGGCGGCATTGCAATCGGCGAGGTGGGACAAATGGATTTTTCCTTGAGCCCGGAGCAGCAGCAAATCCGGGATGAAGTCCGCAAGCTCTGCCTCCAATTCGACGATGCGTATTGGCTGGACAAGGATCGCAGCGGCGAGTTTCCGCACGAGCTTCATACCGCGCTTGCTGCGGCCGGCTGGCTCGGCATCGCGATGCCGGAAGACTACGGCGGGGCCGGCCTCGGCATCACCGAGGCCGCGATCATGATGCAGACGATTGCCGAATCCGGCGCGGCCATGAGCGGAGCGTCCGCGGTTCACATCAACATTTTCGGCCTGCAGCCCGTCGTTGTGTTCGGAACCGACGAGCAAAAGCGGCGTATGCTGCCGCCGCTGATCGCCGGAAAAGACAAGGCCTGCTTCGCCGTAACCGAGCCCAACGCCGGCCTCGATACCACCGCCATCAAGGTGCGCGCCGAGCGACGCGGCGATCACTACGTGCTCTCCGGGCAGAAAATCTGGATTTCGACCGCCCAGATTGCCAACAAGATGCTCATCCTCGCCCGCACGACGCCGCTTGAGCACGTCAAGCGCAAGACCGAAGGCTTGAGCCTCTTCTACACCGACCTCGATCGCAGCCGGGTGGCCATTCGTGTCATCGACAAGATGGGTCGCCATGCGGTCGATTCGAACGAGATGTTTTTCGACGGCATGGTGGTGCCGGCTGCCGATCGTATCGGCGCGGAGGGTGAGGGCTTCCGCTCAATCCTGCACGGCATGAATCCGGAACGGATTTTGATCGCCGCCGAGGCGATCGGCATCGGGCTCGCGGCGTTGCGCAAAGCCGCGCGCTATGCACGCGAGCGGGTCGTTTTTCGGCGGCCGATCGGCCAGAATCAGGGTATCGCGCATCCCCTCGCGCGCTGCTGGATGAATCTGGAAGCGGCCAATTTGATGGTGATGAAGGCGGCAAGCCTCTACGATCGCA
>CBFGVM010000043.1:0-15318 GCA_965652015.1 uncultured Alphaproteobacteria bacterium | reverse complement strand
CGGTGCGTCCCAGTCGGAGCACCACCTGACGCGCCCAACGCCAAAGCGCTCCAATGGTTCCGTCTCGAACCAATTTTTTTTCTGAAGGAAAATGCATTTTGATTCAGTTGGTTATCTGGGAACGAGCCGCTATCGCGGTGCCGTCGCGGGGGCCCTCCGGGGCCGGTCGTCCCGGAGACGGGGGGATTGCCCCCTTGTCGAGCACCCACGGTGATGGCGGGGCCCCTATAAGGTAGAGCCATGAGCGAAGGACCTCGCGCACCCGGACCATGACGCGACGCACTCGATCAACAACCAACAGCCTGCGGCTCGCGGCAGACATCGGCGGCACCTTCACGGATATCGCAGCCTTCGACGAGCGGACCGGGGAACTGACCTTCGGAAAGGCGCTATCGACACCGCAGCGCCTCGTCGAGGGCATCAATGCCGGAGTGGCGAAGGCGGACAGCGCCTACAAATCCGCGGGGCTGTTTCTGCACGGCTCCACCATCGCCATCAACACCATTCTGGAGCGCAAGGGCGCCAAGACCGCGCTCCTCATCACGGAAGGCTTCCGCGACATCTACGAGATCGGTCGTATCAATCGGCCGGACGCCTACAACCTGTTTTTCCGCAAGCACGAGCCGCTCGTCGAGCGGGCGCTGCGTTTCGAGGTCAAGGAGCGCGTGCTTTCCGACGGCGAAATCGAGCTACCGCTCGACGAGAAGGAGATCGAGGCGTTCGGCCGCACGCTGAAAGGGCTCGGCGTGGAGGCGGTCGGGATCCTGTTTCTCAACTGCTTTGCCAGGCATGAGCACGAAGCGCGCGCCAAGGCGATCCTCGAGCGGAACCACCCGGAGATGTTCGTCTCCGCCTCGCATGAACTATCCGAAGAATATCGTGAATTCGAGCGCTGCTCGACGGTCGTCGCCAACGCGTATATCGGGCCGATCGTTCGCCGCTACCTCGGCGAGATCGAGGGCCACATTCGTAGCGACGGATTTTCCGGCTCCTTCCTGATCGTGCAGTCGACGGGCGGTCTCTACCAAGCGGATCAGGCCAAGAGCCACTGCGTGCACATGCTCGAATCGGGGCCGGCGGCCGGCGTCATCGGCACGCAAGCGCTTTGCCAGACGCTCGGGCTGAAAAATGCCATCGCCTTCGACATGGGCGGCACCACCGCGAAGGCCGGCGTCATCCACAATGGCGAAGCGCTCACCACCGGTGCCGCTTTGATCGGCGGTTACGACCAGGCACTGCCGGTGCAGATCGCGATGATGGATATTTTCGAGGTCGGCACCGGCGGCGGCTCGATTGCGCGGGTCGAGGAGGGGGCGCTTCGGGTGGGGCCGCAAAGCGCAGGCGCCGTACCCGGCCCGGCCTGCTACGGCCGCGGCGGCAACTGGCCGACGGTGACGGATGCGAACCTCGTTCTCGGTCGGCTTGCCGCCAACCGGTTCCTCGGCGGCGAGATGCGGCTTGACGTCGAGGCCGCCGAACGCGCGCTCGTCGAGCGCGTGGCAAAGCCCCTCGGTATGGATTTGACGGCAGCGGCCGACGGAATCCTGCGCATTGCCGCGACCGCGATGTCGTACGCGGTGAAAGGAGTCACTACGGAGCGTGGTCTCGATGCCGGCGATTTCGTGCTGGTCGCCTATGGCGGCGCCGGGCCGCTGCATGCGGTGGAGGTCGCGCGCGAGATCGGCATCCGCACCGTCATCGTGCCGACTGCGCCGGGGGTCTTCTCGGCCTTCGGCATGCTGTTCTCGGATTTGCGCTACGATTTCGTGCGCACCTCGTTCGCGCGCCTCGACGAGGTTCCGTTCGCGGCGATCGAACGTGTCTATCGTGACCTCGAGCGCCAGGGGCGCGCCGCGATCGCCGGTGCGTCGATCAAGCCGCAGAAGATCACGGTCAGGCGCGCGGCCGATATGCGCTATGTGGGCCAGGAGCACGCGGTCACCGTGGACTTGCCGCTCAAGGTGTTCGAACGGCAAGATCGCCATGCGATCAAGCGCCTGTTCGACGCCATGCACGAACTGCGCTACGGCACCGCGGCGCCGGAGGAGCCCGCCGAGATCGTCAGCCTGCGCAGCACAGTTGGCGGAATCATGCGCAAGCCGCCGCAGGAGCGGATCGCGCGCGGCAAGAGCGCGCCTCCCAGCTCCGCCTTTACGGGCAGGCGGCCAGTCTATTTGGACGGCAAATTTCGTCCAACGCCGACCTACGCCCGCGCCGCGCTCACCGCCGGCAACCGGATCAGCGGACCCGCGCTGATCGAGGAACACGCGGCGACCACGCTGCTCCTGCCCGGCGACCGGCTCGAAGTCGATGCCGGCGGACATCTGATCATCAACGTGGCGGGAGGCCGCTAGGCGCCATGGCAAAGCGAACAAAGAGCGCTGCGCGCAAACCGAGCAACAAGCGCGACGGCGATCCCGTGATCACGGAGATCGTGCGCAACGGCGTCATCGCGGTGACCGAGGAAATGAAGACCAACCTCATGCGCACCGCCTACAACATCATCATCTACGAGGCGCTCGACTTCACCACCGGGCTGTTCACGCCGCGAGGCGAGACCATCTCGATCGGCATCGGCTTGCCGATGTTCATCCGCGGCATGGCGGAAACGGTGAAAGCCAAGATCGGGCATTTCGGCGTTGCCGACATGCGTCCCGGCGATATCTACATCACCAACGATTCCTATCTCACCGGCAGCCATCTCAACCACGTCACGCTGACGCTTCCGATCTTCCATCAGGGTAGGCTCGTCGCGTTCTCCTGCTGCATGGCGCACTGGCTCGACATCGGCGGCATCCTCGGCGGCATGAGCACCGATATTTTCTCGGAAGGACTGCAGATTCCGATTCTCAGGTATCGGGACCGCGGCCGCGTCAATGCGACCGTGGTGGACATCATCCGGCAGAATGTGCGTCTGCCGAGTCGAGCAATGGGCGATTTGCGCGCGCAAGTCACCGCGGTCAAAACCGGCGAACGGCGCTTCCTCGAACTGATCGAGCGCTACGGGCGCGATGCCGTGCTCGGCTCGATCGCGGCGATCATGGATCACGCCGAGGCGATGGCGCGCACGCGCACGCGCACGATTCCCGACGGCGTCTACGAGGCGGAATCGTACATGGATGACGACGGCATCGACATCGGCCGCAGGGTGCCCATCCGCGTGCGCGTCGTGGTCGAGGGCGACGAGATGACCGTCGACTTGAGCGAAGTGTCGAAGCAGGTGCGCGGCTTCTACAATTCCGGCATCACCACCGGTTATGCCTGCGCACAGGTCGCATACAAGTGCCTGACCTCGCCCACCGATTATCCCATCAACGACGGCTCGTTTCGCAGCCTCAAGACCGTGGTGCCGCCGGGCCGCGTCGTTAGTGCCGTGCGGCCGGCGCCCATGCGCTGGTGGATGACGTATCCGATGACCATCGTCGACACGATCTTCAAGGCATTGGCTCCCGCGATACCCGACCGGGTCATTGCGGGCCATCACGCCGACCTGCTGGCCTCGTCGTTTCACGGCATCAACGAGCGCACTTCGGAATTCTTCATCGGCAGCTTCGGACCGCTGGGCGGCGGCTGGGGCGCCAAGATGACCGAGGACGGTGTCTCCGCCACCGTTTGCATCAACGACGGTGACACCCACAACAGCCCGAACGAGCAGGCGGAGTTCAAGTTTCCCATCGTTGTAGAGCGATATGCGCTGGTGCCCGATTCAGGCGGTGCCGGCCGCCGCCGCGGCGGGCTTGGCGTGGAGCGCGTGGTGCGGGCGCGCAGCAACATGATGGTCAACAATCAGAGCGAGCGCGCCCACTGCCTCCCCTGGGGACTCGCCGGCGGCCTCGACGGCACCGGGAACGCAGTGGAGTTGCGCATCGGCGGGCAATGGAAGAGCGACTTTCCCAATGCCAAGGTTCTGGTGGCCCAGCTCAAGCCGGGTGACGCCTTCAAAATCCGCTCCGGCGGAGGCGGCGGCTACGGAAGCCCGCTCGAGCGACCGGTAGAGCAGGTGCGCGAGGATGTCCGGCAGGGCTACGTGACGGTCAAGTCTGCGGCGGAGCTTTACGGTGTCGTGCTCGATCCGCAAAGCTTCGAGGTTGATGCGGCTGCAACCGCAAAATTGCGCGCGGCGCGGCGCGGCGGCGATGGCCGCGCAGCGGACGCGAAATTGGCGTGAGATCTGATGTGGGTTGGGTAAAGGCGACTCTGCTTCTCCGCCAGAGTATGCCGGCGAACGCCTTTGCCCGCGTCTATCCCTAGTCGTCCACGCCTGGGCAACGGCGAAGCCGCCGTTGCCCACCCTACGGGTTGATTCATCGTTTGAGTTTCGCGGTGTATGACATCGCGCCGGCGCCGCAACACGGGCAGCTCAGGGCGAGGAGAATGTTTTGCTTTTGCTCTTCGTCGAGGTCAGTGCGGTCGATGAGCTGGCGCGCCTGTTGCTCGAACAGGGCGTGCAGCGAAAGGCCGCTATAGGAAATCTGATCTTCGGAGGCCGTCGGCGAGGCGGCCTCGGGCGCGGTTCGCGATGCCCGCTGGTCGCGCCGCAGGCTGCGGGAGCTCGGCTTGCGCTTGGCCATTGATGTCTCCGCAGTCAGGTCACGCCGCCATATGCGGTCAGGATCACGTCGGTTAGGGTGCCCATCTGCGCTCATGATACGATAAATTGCAATGCGGCGCGCGGTGCGTGGGCGCGTCTCGAAACATGAGGCGCCCCCATGCTTCGAGACGCTCGCTTCGTTCGCTCCTCAAGATGATCATCAACAATCTCAGCGCGCATTTCGGCGGACAGTCATTGCTCACGCCGGTGCCGTAGCTCCTGCGCGGATTGGGCGCGTAGCAGCCCATTATTCGAAAATAGTGAAAGGACCTTTTGCCACCCTCTCGGTTATCGCGGGAGTTGCCGGTCCTATCTGCATCGCTGCGCGGTCGAGGTCTCCGGCCGTCGGCCGCGCGTTTCGATGTGCCGAAGGAGCAGATCATGGACAAGCAAGCTTGGTCACGACCGGCGATCGTCGCTGCGCTGGCGCTTGCGGCTGCCATGCCGCTCACCATGGACGCCCAAGCCTTCTACGGTCACCGCATCGGCGCCGGCTATCAGTTCGCCACCGGCGCTGGCGAAGGCTCGACTGTCGACAAGGCGGACCCCACCGATGATGGCTCGATCATCATCGAGTGCGTGGGTTTCGACAGCGGTACGATGCGCTTTGCCACTGACGCCGGCACGGCTGCGACGCTGCACGCGGTGAGCATGCCGCAACATTCGCTCGGGCCGTCGAAGTGCTGGACCGGGGAATCGAAGGAGGGTTCCATGGCTAGCGGTGGCGGTGGGTTGATAACCGTCTTCTGATACCTCGCGGCGTTCAATCCGATCCGGCCGGACATTCAGCCCCCGCACTGGCCACCGCGTGCTTTGCGCCTGGCGAAAATGTGAGCAAACGTGATCGCGCGCAACTTGATTAGGTCGACAACAGCGGAACATGTCTGTGAGCCTGACGCGATGATCAGGTGACACATGGACCGTATGACCAGCATGGCCACCTTCGTGAAGGTGGTCGAGAGCGGCGGGTTTTCCGCGGCGGCGCGGGCCCTGAGCATGTCACCGAGCATGGTGACCGCCCACGTGCAATCGCTCGAGGAGCGGCTCGGCGTTCGGCTTCTCAACCGCAGCACGCGTCGCGTGAGCCTGACCGAAGTCGGCCATGCCTATTACGAACGTTGCTTGCAGATTCTGGCGGATGTGGAGGACGCCGATCAGATTGCCCAGGCATTGCAGTCGACGCCGCGCGGCACATTGCGGCTCAACACCTCGATCGCAATGCCGCCGCTCCTCGCGCCCGTGGTCGCCGAGTTCGTGGCACTCTATCCCGAGGTTTCCGTCAGTCTGACGATGACGGACCGCATGATCGATCTGGTCGAGGAAGGATTCGATCTCGCCGTCCGCAACATGTCGGTGCCGGACTCGACCCTGATCGTGCGCCGGATTGCCACCTACCATTTCGTTGTGTGCGGCGCGCCCGGTTATCTCGCCGCGCGCGGAATGCCGAGACGGCCGGTGGATCTCGTAGAGCACAATTGTCTGATTTACTCCCACTCGGCTTGGGGCAACGAATGGCGCTTCGCGGGACCGGATGGCGAGCAATCGGTCACGGTCGCTGGCAATCTGCAGGCCAACAGCGACAACGCGCTGCGGTTGGCCGCCGTGCACGGCCAAGGTCTCGCGCTAGCGCCGAGTTTTCTGCTCATCGACGAAATCAAAGCGGGCCGTCTCGTTCCCGTATTGAGCGAGTTCTTGCAGACGGAGCATGCCATCAACGCCATATATCCCCATCGCCACCATCTTTCGGCAAAGGTCCGCAGCTTCATCGACCTGCTCGCGAAGCATTTCCATGACGATCCTGGGTGGGCAGATGCGTCCCATTCGCGTGTCGCGCCGAAGCTGGGCACAGCGCATGGCGAGAATGTACTGTCCGTGAGAGCGTTTGGAGTGGCCGCCGAATAACTCGGGGCCCTGGCGCCGCGACGCGGGGAGAGGGTTGCCGAGCGCCGCGAGGGCGGGAGGGGTACGCTCTCTTCGATCAATTTCACAAACGATGGTGAAACTGCGCTAGCTTGCCGGGCCGTCGAAAGAGGCCGCGGGCATGGCGCAGGCGCAAATCGTCATCGAGGGCGTGAGCCATTGCTATCGGCCGCCAACCGGGCGGCCGGTGCTCGCGCTCGAGGACGTGTCGCTCGACGTGCGCGGACGCGAATTCGTCGCGCTGCTTGGCCCCTCGGGCTGCGGCAAGTCGACGCTGCTCTACCTCATCGGCGGCTTTCTCCCCACGGAGAGCGGCAGGATTCTGATCGAGGGCAAGCCGATCGGCGCGCCGGGTCCCGATCGCGGCATCGTGTTTCAACATTTCGCGCTGTTTCCGTGGAAGACGGTACGCGGCAATGTCCTCTACGGATTGGAACGCATGGGACTTGCGCGCGAGGAGCGCGAGAGGCGGGCGCAATCCTTCATCGACCTGGTCGGGCTCAACGGATTCGAGGACAGCTATCCGTCGCAGCTTTCGGGCGGTATGCGCCAGCGCACCGCGATTGCGCGCACGCTCGCTTTCGACCCGAAGATCCTGCTGATGGACGAGCCGTTCGGCGCGCTCGATGCCCAGACCCGCGGCCTCATGCAATCGGAACTGTTGAGCATCTGGCAGCGCACGCCGAAGACCGTGATCTTCGTGACCCATGACGTGCAAGAGGCGGTCTATCTCGCCGATCGCGTGGCGGTGATGTCGGCGCGGCCGGGGCGCATCAAGTCGATCGTCGATACCAAGTTCGACAAGAGCGATCCCGCGATCTTCAAGAACCAGGGCTTCATCGACAAGGTCGACGAGATCTGGAATCTGGTGCGTATCGAGGCGATCAAGGCGCAGGACGGCCGCCGTGAATGACCGGGGTGCAGATATCACGGCGGCCCTGCTGCGCTACCTCCCGCTGCTCTTGCTGGCGCTGGCATGGGAGGCCGGCGCGCGCAGCGGCCTCATCTCGACACTCGCGTTACCGCCGCTCAGCACGGTGGGGCTCGCCTGGATCGAGCTCGTCAAAGACGGAGAACTCGTCACCAACGGTGCCGCGTCGCTGTGGCGGGCAGGCGCCGGACTGTTCTTGGCCATCGTGATCGGCGCCGCGCTCGGCATCTTCATGGCTTGGTGGCGGCCGGTGAACGTACTGCTCAGTCCGCTGGTCGAAATGTTCTACCCGATGCCAAAATCGGCGTTGATCCCGGTCACGGTGCTGTGGCTGGGATTCGGCAACGGCTCGAAGATTCTGCTGATCTTTCTCGGCTGCATGCTGCCAGTCACCATCGGCGCGTTCAATGGCGCGCGTTCGAGCGAGCAGGTGCTGGTCTGGTCCGCGCGCAGCATGGGCGCGAATCGACTGCGCATGTTGTGGGACGTGGTGGTGCCGAGCGCGATGCCCGAGTTGCTCAACGGCATCCGCACCGCGCTCGCGCTGTCCTTCATTCTCCTGGTCAGCTCCGAACTGATCGCGGCGCGCGAAGGCTTGGGCCACCTCATCGGCTTCCTCGGCGCGAGCGGCACCTATGACGCGATGTTCGCGGTGGTTCTCACCGTCGCATTGCTAGGCTTCATTGCCGATCGGGCGTATCTCGTCCTCATGCAAAGGATGCTGCGGTGGCAGGAATAGAGGCGCCTGGCGGCCCACTGGGCGAACTCGCGCGCGAGGGAGCGACCTATCGCTGGCTGCGCACGGCCGGCTGGGGCTTTGCCCGCGTATTCTCCGTGCTTGCGCTCGCGCTCGCCTGGGAGCTTGCGGCCCGCTCGGGCACGTTCACGCCCTATATGCTGCCGGCACTGAGCGCCGTGCTGGAGCGGATCTGGACCGACCTCTTGACCGGGGACCTCCTGCTCAACACCGGCGTGACGCTCTATCGCGCGCTCGCCGGATTTCTGATCGGCGCTCTCGCCGGCGTCGCGCTGGGGATGGGAATTTCCCGCAATCGGCTCGTCAACTGGTTCTTCGATCCGATCATTTCGGTCGGCTTTCCCATGCCGAAGATCGCGTTTCTGCCGGTGGTCATTCTGTGGCTCGGCGTCTATGACATCTCGAAGATCACGATGATCGCGGTGGAGTCGGTCTTCCCGGTGGTCACGGCGACCGTCGTCGGCATCCGCGGCGTCGAACGCGAGCTGCTGTGGTCGGCGCGCAATATGGGCGCCGGAGAGCGCGAATTGCTCTGGCAGATCGCGCTGCCGGCGGCGCTCCCGCAAATCATCACCGGGCTGCAGGTGGCGCTTCCCATCGCGCTCATCGTCGCCATCGTGACCGAGATGTTCATGGGCGGCTATGGACTCGGCGGTGCGATGAACACCGCGTCGCGGTTTGCCGATTCGCGCGGCGTCTTCGCCGGAATCGTCGAGATCGCGGTGATCGGCTACGCGCTGGTCAAGGGCATGACGCTCGTGCGCCGGCGCTTGTTGCTCTGGCACCAGGAGGCGGTGGCGCCCAGCACAGTATGACCGGAAGCGGCTGCGTCAGCCGCGTCCGATATGTTTCAATTTGCTTGGGCGGCCCGGCTGCGGAATCTCAATTCGGCCGCGACCTTTTCAAGGGTCCGACGCACGCGCTCCGCCGACGCCGCGTCGATTGCGCTGGTATCGATGAAGAGGTCGAGCCCCGTATCATGCTCGCTGATGACCTCGGCGCCACGGCGCGCACCGGTGAGACCTTCCACGGCGTAAGGTACGATTGGATGGGCAATGCCCTTCAAGGTGATCGGTTCCAGCGGGCGTGCGCGCACCATGTCGCGCACGAGCATGAAGGTCTCGTAGCTCAGCACGATGCCGCCTGGCTCGGCAACTGACTGCAGACGGGCCGCAAGATTGGCCTCGGCGCCGATGATCGTGTAGTCCATCCGGTCATCGCTGCCGAAATTGCCGACGTTGCAAAAGCCGGTATTGATGCCCATGCGCGCGCGGAAAGGTTCCGCGATGCCGCGCTTTCGCCATCGCACGTTGAGCTCGGCGAGGCGGCGTTGCATGTCCAGGGCCATCGCCAGACATGCCCGCGCGTCCTCGACTGCCCCGCGCGATTCGGGATCGCCGAAGAACACAAGGATCGCGTCGCCGATGAATTTGTTGACCGTTCCGCCGTGCGCCGCTGCGATCGATGACATTTCGGTCAGATATTCGTTGAGCAGAGCCGTGAGCTCTTCCGGCTGCATCCGTTCGGCAGTCGACGTGAAGTCGACAATGTCCGAGAAGAAGACGGTCAGCTTCTTGCGTTCGGTGGCGAGCTGTACGTCCTTGCCAGCGAAAATGCCACGGTAGAGCTGCGGCGGCAGATATTTTGCAATTTTTTGCGCCAAGCCCGACAGGAACTCGTTGGTCCGTGCCAACTCCTTGTTGAAGCTCGCAATCAGCGTGGATTGGTAACGTTGCAAGCCGATGAAGGCGAGCCCTGCAATAGCGACGAACGCGAAATAAAGGAGCAGGTACTTGAACGCGAAGATGTGCGCCACGATCGGCTGATTGATGGTGAATTCCTCGATGCCGCGCACGTCGCCGACCTTCCAGTCGCGTTTCGGGCTATCGGGGTGGCTATTGTGGCAATTCACGCAGGGTGCTGCCATGAGGATCGGCGTGACCAGGCGGACGCGGCGATCGAAGATCGATCCCGAAACCTCGTAGACGCGCGCGTTCGGATCTTGACGCAAATTCTCGAGCGCTTGGCGCTCGAACGCGTCGAAGCCATGCGGGGCGCGGTTCTTAAAAGGATAGTCCGAGAAAAAGCGGAATTGCGTGTTGGCATTGCTGATCAGGCCGCCGAGTTCCAGCGATAAGGTCGCCGGGATCGGAATCGCCCCTGGCACCTCCGCATAGTTTGGCAGCACCTGCGACTTCTCACCGTGGGCGAGCACGCGACCGACCACGTTGCTGGCATAATAGTTGCGGATGCTGTCGATCATCGACGAGAACTCGTCCGCCTGCCCCCGCAACGTGCGTTCCGAGAGATCGCGCAGATCGAGCCAAACGGCGACCGGCAGTCCCGCTAGGACGAGCAAAACGAGCACGACCGTAATGAGAAGCTTGCGCGCGAGATATCCGCTGACTCGCTCGCCCCAGGGGACGGAGCGGTCGGGGGCCAAATCGTGCAACGGTTCAGCGGGATGCGGTGCGCTTACGACCATGTCGGTCTTCCTTTCGAGTTCGTCAGCGGCATCGCCGCCGTCGACGACCGTGTGGCGCTGATCACCGCCGCCATCTTGGAGTCATTTTCAGTGATCCGCTTTTGAATCCATGAAGCGACGCCGCGGTAGGTGTGCAGGAATACTTCGTTATGCCGCTCCCAGCTTGTAAATCGAAGGTCCCCCGGGAATTCTGGGTTGATGACAATGTCCGTCTCGCTCAGCGGCAGGTCCGGACGACGGTTTGCGAGCATGCTGAGCATGATCACTTGCAGGATACTCGGCATCTGCGGCAGTCGCCGACGCGAAAACGGATTGAGCATCGTTGCCGCTAGCTCAAGGGGACCCGGAATCGAATCGTAATCCACCGGGTACGTGGTCGGCCCATCGACTCCGAGGATCACGACCACGTTTGGTCCGGTTTTCAAGGCCTTCATCGGCGCAAGCGGGACGTTATCCATGAGCGCACCATCCACCAGCATCTCGCCGTCTTTTGTGAAGAAAGGCGGCAGCACGCCAGGCACGGAGCCCGAAGCACGCACCGCATGCCAGACTGGCCCGCGCCGGTGGATGCGCGGCTTGTGGCCGCTCAGACTGCTGGAAACCGCGAAGAACGGTCTCCACAAATCTTCTATCACGACGTCGCCGTATTCGGCTCGAAGCGCTCGATCGAACACCTTGTGGTCGATGAGCCCGTAGCGGGGCAAGGTGTAACGGCGGAAGGCGCGACTCTTGACAAAAATATTGTGCGTTCCTTCGTCTACCCGCTCGGGGGCAACGCCGAACGCTAACCCGGCTGTCATTGCCGCGCCGGCGCTCGTTCCCCCCAGAATGTCAAAATCCATGCCCGCCTCGCAGAATGCCTTGTAGGCGCCGAGGTGGGCGCTTCCGAATGCTCCACCACCACCGGCAACGAAGCCGACTGCCCGTCCTGCTAGAAAACGGAAGAGTCGCCGAACATCGGCGGCGTCTTGAAGAGCAACATGATGGTGCATGAACACATCGCGCGGTCCAAGCCAGAGGCTAGTGCCCGACGCAAGTTCGGTGCGCGCGTCATGGAGCATGACGAGCCGCCGGGCCGACGGCGGATGGACGGAAAAGGCGAACCGCTCAGCGTAGTTGAGTTCGGCGGAAGCGCCGGCCGCTGCGACCAACAAAATCGCGTCCGCTTGACGAATACATTTCTTAGTCCAGTCCGTGAGCGTATCCCCAGCGAGATAGAAAACAAAATCGGATTCTGCTTCCAAGGAGTTGAGCCAGTCCGAGGTCGTTGGATGTTCGAGTGGCATGCCCGGAAAGCGCGACTCAATCTCTTCCTCCGCAAGAAACACCGTGCGGCTAGCTTGGCTAAACACAGTGCGAAGCAAATCCACGAAGCGTGGAGAAGGATGACTTGCGCCTGCCGGGAGCAGTGCCACGGTGCGCACTAAATCCGGAGGTCTCACGGCAGTATTGACACTCTCGCAAAGTCGGTGCGCCAGCGAAACGATCACGGCGTCACGCAACCCCGGCGAGGTCTCGCTCAGTTCGCGGAAGCGCTCACGCGTAATCTTGAGAACACGCGAGTCGCGAAGCGCGGTCACCGTTGCGGTCCGTGGCAGCCCGGCGAAGAACCCGATCTCTCCAATCGGCTGTCCCTGGCCGATTTCGGCGATCCGATCGAGCATGCCCTCCACGCCCACACCAAACCGTCCGGACAGGACGAAATAGAGCGCGTCCGAGGGCTCCCCTTGTCGAACCAGAATCTCGCCGCGCTGAAGCTCGCGCTGCTCGGCTTTGAGCGTGAGCGCTTCGAGGTCCTTCAGTGTCTTGCCGTCAAGAGCTGGAATCGCCGATAGGAGATTGGGTATCGTGGCGGAGCGCATATGAACACCCCGCTACTCGAGAAAGATCACTGAAACCCGAAGTCCGATCGGCAAATGCTCGGGATTATCGTGTAAATCAACGATGACCTCCATGACGTCTCGGTCGCTCTTGTCGGCAGGGTCAGAGGTCAATATTTGCCGCCGGCCCATGACCGGAGCAATGCTCGCAACGCGTCCACGAAGCCGATTCCGGTCCGATGCATTGACAGCAATTTCGACGCTCTGGCCTGGCCGGATGCGTGGCACGTCCTGCTCATCAACCTCAGCCCGAACGCGGTAGCTTCGTATCTCGGAGATGGTAATGAGCGGCCTGGGATAGAACAGGCTTATGAGCTCGCCCTCGGACACGTGCTTGCGCAGCACAATTCCCCCCACCGGGCTCTTCACTTCGCACTTTGATAGTTCCGAGTTCGTGACATCGATCATATGTCTGGCGGCAACCATCTTGGCCTGTGCCTCCGCCAACTCCTCCTCCCGTGTGCCAGCCTGTAAAAGCCGCAGCTTCAGTCGGGCCGCATCAAGCTGCGCTGCGGCCACGCGCAAATCGCGCTCATCGGTATCGCGGATGGCCTGGCTCACCGCGTTTTTGTCGAACAGCGTCGAACTGCGCGTCACGCGCAGTTGCGCTTCCGCAAGGCGCGCCTCCGCCAACTTCAGTTCGGCTTGGGCGATGTCGATATCCTCTCGACGCGGGCCGTTGACGAGCTTGCGATGAAACGCTTCAGCCGCCTTATGCTCTGCAATACGGGTCTCGAGCTGTGCTTCGATATCCCTGCATGCGATGCGCACGAGCAGATGGCCTACCGACACCAAATCGCCCTGACGGACGTTCACTTTTTCAACGATGCCCGTGATCGACGCGCCGATCGACACGGCATCCCCTGAGCCTTCGATGCGTCCGGGGGCGGCGGCCACGACTTTGCGACGGCCGGCTGCATCTTCGCCGGCTTCCGGAGCGTACGCCGAAATCGTAGCTGCGATCAGCAACGCCAACCAGAATGCTAGGCGCGGCACAATTGATCCCCTACAATACGACCATCCTCCAATCTAACGATGCGCTGTGCGAGGGGCAATATTCGCGGATCATGGGTCACGACCGCCACGATGCGCTCGTTGCTACGCGCAATGTCCACCAGTAGCTGCGTGACCTGAGCCCCGTTTGCCGCGTCAAGACTGGCGGTTGGCTCGTCAGCCAGCACCATCACCGGCTCATGGGCGATGGCCCGTGCAACTGCGACGCGCTGCTTTTCGCCGTGCGACATCTCATCAGGTCTCAGATGCGTCTTCGCGGCTAGGCCGACGATATCCAACGCGTCCAGTGCGCGCTGTCGCGCGTTGTCGACCCGCCGTATCTCCAGCGAAAGGCGGATGTTTTCTTCGGCATTGAGCGCCGGCATGAGTCGGAACGATTGAAAAACGAAGCCGAACTTGTCGCCTCGGATGGCATATCGATGGTCGGCTGCGAGCCTTGTGATGTCGCTATCCTCGATCAACACCGAACCGCTATCGGGCGCGATCATCGCACCGAGAATCGAGATCAGGCTTGTCTTGCCGCTTCCCGACGGGCCAGCGATGACATTCAAGAGTCCCGGTTCGAGCATCAGATCGATGCCATGGAGCGCGGTCACCCGTGCTGCGCCCGATCCGAACGCCAAAGTCACCGCGCGTAGTTCGACACTACGCACGAAACACTCTCCCCGGGTCGACGCGCAGCGCCGGTCGCGCTGCAATCAGGGAAGCCAGAACGCAAAGCAAAGTGAGCGCGGCAGCGACGACGAAATACATCCAATACGGAACCGACAGCCAGCTCACGATGAAACGCAATGCCATGGCGAAGGGCTCGACCCCGAGAAGTCCGAACGCACCTCCGACGATCCCGCAAATCAGCGATTGAGTCAGAACCACCGTGTGGACATCGCGATTGGATGCACCCATCGCCTTCATCGTCGCGTATTCTTCGATATTTTCGGCGGTGATGCTGTAAATTGCCTGGGCGACCAACACCAGGCCGATGCCGAAGCCGAGGATGGCGGCGGTCGTCAGCGCTCCGCCTGCTCCTGTCTGTCCCAGCCAGAACAGCCGCGAACGCCAGGAAAATTCGGCCGTCTTCCAAACGTCGACGTCGGGCAGCCGTGAACGCAGGGCGTCACGCACGGCAGTAGGATCGCGGCCCGGCGCGACGTGCAACACGACGAAACTCGTTTGCGTGCGCTCCATGCGCAGAAATCGATGGGCGTCGATGTAATCCGAGAAAATGAGCGGCGAACCGAGGAACGATGCGAAACCTTTGGTCTCGGCTAGAAGATAACCACGACGGGACGCGACTTGCGCGGTGCGCAACGTGCCGTCAAAACCAAGGGTCCGCGCGTCCGAGGCATCGATCACCAATGCCGAGTCGCTCATACCTTTCGCCGCGGCCAGTTCTGAAACGACGGGAAGATCGCCGCGATATCTGCTCTCGACGCCGATCAGCATGACAAGCGTTCGGTCACCATTGGGACGCTGTATCGGCGCCCAGCCGGCAATCCCGCGCCCGGCGTCGCGAACGCCGTCGATACCGAGGGCGAGGAACGCGTATCGCTCGGGGATGGGGGAAACGTAATCGAACGTGGGCGTCCCTTTGCCGACAATCCAAAGATCGGCATCGACGGAATCGACGATCTGAGATGCCGCGCGGGTGAAGCTGTAGAGGAGGCTGCCTTGCACCGCCATCAGAAAGGTAGCAAAGGCAATCCCGAATAGCGAAACCCACATCCGCCCGCCCGATCTTTT
>CBFGVM010000042.1:0-15784 GCA_965652015.1 uncultured Alphaproteobacteria bacterium | reverse complement strand
GTGGTCAATGGCAGCCGTTGAGGACAGCGATCCGATCGCAACAGCGGCCCCTGCGCGGAGCAGGAGCGCGTGGCTTGCGCTCTGCATGGCCGGCGGCAGCTATGCCCTGACCCTGCTGGTCTTCTATCCCGGCTACAGCACGGCGGACGCCCGTTACGTCTATGCCGACGCCATGGCGTGGCATTTCGGCGATTGGCAATCGCCGGCCATGGCGGTGCTCTGGCGGTTGATCGATCCGATCGCGCCTGGCTCGCCGAGCATGTTCCTGCTGACGGCCAGCCTGTACTGGCTCGCCTTTGGCATGCTCGCTTTCCTTGCCGCGCGCCGCTCGCTCTGGCTCGGCCTCGCGGCTGCGCTTGTCCCGCTCGTGCCGCCGGCATTCTTTTTCGTCGGAATGATCTGGCGCGATGTTCTGCTCGCAGTGATTTGGCTTTTCGCGGCCGTGCTCGTCTTTGTTGCAGCAGATGGCAGGGCGCGACTGCGTGTGCTCTTCCAAGCATTGGCGCTGCTGTTGGTCGCGTTCGGCGTCTTGCTGCGGCCGAATGCCTTGGTCGCCGCGCCGATCCTTGCGGCCTATGTCATTTGGCCCATGCGCTTCGATTTAAGGCGGGTCGCGATCGCGTTCCTGCCCGCGCTGGTTTTCTTTTATGCGCTCGTCCCCCTTGTCTACTACGATCTTCTCCGGGCCGCGCGCCAGAATCCACCGCACTCAATCATGGTGTTCGATCTCGGCGGCATCACTCATTTCAGTGGAGAGAACCAGTTTCCCGTCGCATGGAGTGCCGATCAGACAGCGCTGTTGACGAGCAAGTGCTATGACCCCGTGCGTTGGGACACCTACTGGCACGTGGAGCCTTGCCCGTTCGTGATGCGGCGATTGGAGCGCTCGGACGACAAGATCTTCGGCACGCCGCGGCTGGTCGAGGCATGGTCGCAGGCCGTCTCGAAAAACCCGCTCGCTTATCTCAGCCACCGCGCGACATTCATGTGGCAGTTTCTCGCCCGTTCGAACCTCGTGCTGCCGGTGTGGGATTGGCTCGACCCGGCCGAAGGCTACGGCCGGAGCCGATACTTCACGCCCTTAGTGGCGCTGCACGACACGCTTCAGCCGACGCTCCTGTTTCGGCCGGGGCTTTGGCTCGCCCTTGCCATCGCCGCAGGCGTCTTCGCCTGGCCGGCAAGGTCGACGCCGGCGGGAGCCTTCGCCGTCGGCGTGATCGCGTCTGCCGTGGTCTATACGATGACGTTCTTCGTGGTCGGCGTGGCGTCCGATTTCCGTTATGCCTATTGGTGCGTGCTCGCAACGCTCGCCGGCGGCGTAGCGGCGACGCTGGCTCGCACGTACCGCGCCGCCGAGACGGCGCGTGGTCAAGACTCGCGCGATTCGTCTGCGGCCTCAGCCAGCACGTCGAGGATGTGATCGAGCTTGTGTCCGGCGCGGGCCGCCTTGGCGGCGAGATAGCGTCGGTTGTCGGCATTGATCGGGCCGTGCAGAGGCACGCGTCCCGACACGTCGATGCCCGCCTGGGAGAGGCCGTCGAGCTTTGCCGGGTTGTTGGTCAGCAGCCGCACCCGCGCGCAGCCCAGCAGTTGCAGCATGCGCACGGCGACGCCGTAGTCGCGCTCGTCGTCGTCGAAACCAAGCACGGTATTGGCATCGACGGTGTCAAGCCCTGCTTCCTGCAACTGGTAGGCGCGGATCTTGTTGGCAAGCCCCAAACCGCGGCCTTCCTGCTCCAAGTAAAGAATGATACCGCCGCCGCGGTGCGCCAGCTGTGGCAGTGCCAGACGAAGCTGATCCCCGCAGTCGCATCGTCGCGAGCCGAATACGTCTCCCGTAAGGCAAGCCGAGTGCAATCGCACCAAGACCGGCTGGGCGAGATCCGGCTTTCCCACGATCACGGCGATCGGCGTCCCGCCGACTGCGTCGCGAAAGATGACAAAGCGAGCCGCAATCCCGCCGTTGAGCGGGACAGCTGCTTCGGCAACCACTGCCAAAGATTTGATGGCCGTGCGGCGAAATTGCGCGACCGCGTCGGCTGCCACGGTAACGAACGGCACCTCGCCTGCGGTTGCCGCCTCCGGGGTAGCCTCGCACACGAGCAAGGCCGGGAGCAGTTGAGCGAGTTTGGCAAGTTCGATGGCGGCCACGGCCGCTGCGCCGACTGGGACGACGTCGAGACGCCGGGTGACTTGCGCGTCCGCGGCGAGCGAGAAGATGGCCGCCCGGTCGTGGAGCTCACCGAGCGCCAGACCCGTTGGCGCGGCTCCCTCGAGCCCGAGCGCGCGCGCGCGACGCGCCGTAACCAGCAGATACGGCCGCCCGGGCGCGCATACCAGCCTGAAAGAGGCAAGTCCTTCGTCGGTCATGCCGTCGACCGGCAGGACCATCACCCTCTCGTCGGCCGATATCACGACGACCGGCCGGCCGGAGTGAAATTCCGCAAGACCACGCTCTACGGCGACTTGCTCTGGCCTGCCGAACAGGCGCGACGTGTCACTCCCAGCCATATCACACACGCGTCGCTGAATTGCACCAAACACAAATCATGTGGGCCAAATAAGAACTCGCCCTGATGGAGTTTATTCCTTCGGCAAAATCTTTTTCATTGCGCGTGTTTGCCATTCGTTTTTCCGCAAATATCATGCCACCAAGCAGCACGCTACGAAAGCAGGTATTTGACGATGGCGGATCGACGCCATGCCGAGCCGGATCCACTCAAAGCCGGCGGCGCCCAGCCTGCCTCCGGATCCGGCCTGTCGTGGGCGCCGATTCCAGAAACGTTTCGCAATGGCAATCGTTCCCTGCCGCAGCCGTGGGAAGATATATTCGGCCCGCTGCGTCAAGGCGTGATTGATGATCTCGTCGTGATCGCGCAATGTGGCCAGTCGATCGATGCCCGCGTCGCCACTGCGAGCGGGCACTCCCATTACATCAACGGCGAGGCCGGGTTGATCCATCTGCACCGCCTGCGGGCGCTGGTCGATGCGGTGGTGATCGGCGTAGGTACCGCGATCGCAGATGATCCGCTGTTGACCGTGCGGCGCGTCGAGGGACCCAACCCTGCACGGGTCGTCGTGGATCCCAAAGGCCGGCTGCCGGTGACCGCACGGGTATTGGCGGCCGACGGTGCCCGCCGGCTTGTCGTGACCGCCGCCAACACGCCTGCAGCGCCTCCCGCCGGGGTCGAACTCGTGTCGGTGGACGCGGACAACGGCCAGCTAGCCCCCAGCGCTATTCTCGCCGCGCTGGCCAAGCGCGGGCTCCGGCGCATTCTCGTGGAAGGAGGCACCGACACGGTCTCCCGTTTCGTCGCGGCGCGCTGTCTTGATCGCCTGCATATTCTGGTTGCGCCGATTGTGCTCGGCGCCGGACGACCGAGCCTCTCGCTGCCGCCGATCGAACGGCTCGATCAAGCAATGCGCGCGTCCATGCGGGCCTACAATCTCGGCGATGACGTGCTGCTCGACTGCGACCTCAGCGCTCAACGGGTGCCGATCGGGCGGGCAAAGATATCGACGTGACCGACGCGCAACCTCGAACGCCCTTGCATTAGATGGCTCCGCCGCTGGGCGAGCCATCCCGCAATCTCTTGCGACGACAGCTTGGTCGTCAGCGGCCCGACCTCGGCCCAGTGGGCAAAAAGCGCCTCCTGAATGTCCAGATCCTCGGGCCCGAACAGCCAGTCGGAGTGCCCCTCCACGACGACGTAACCGAATTGCTCGAACCGTCGGGCGGCATGCGGCCCCGCGCCGGGGCCAAGCGCCGGACCGAAGCCCTTGTCCGTGCGCTGGTGGAGGTTGAATCCCGCCAGAAGCTCGAGATCGTGGTGCGCCAGCGGTTCGGCAACGGCGCGGCCGTCATAGGTGAGGGCGCCATAGAACGGCAGCCGTCGCGCCGCCACCTCGAGGACGAGACGATCGAGCCATTCGGGAGAAACAAGATCGAGCAGCGCCGATGTCGTCACGAGATCCACCGGACCATCCAGCACGCGCTCGAGATCGTGCGTCAGATCGACCGCCGTCGTGGTGACGGCCAGGTGTGGCGGACTCCCGGATGGCGAGGCCCGCGCCAGAAGACTGAGGTTGTTGTCGACCAGATTCCAGCGCTGGCGCGGAGGAAGATGCGGCCCCAGTGCCCGCAGCATCGCGCCGGTGCCACAAGCGAGATCGACCACGGAGATTGCCGCCTGCCCAACGAAGGCCCTGGCAACGCTCTCGAGCACCGCGGCGTTGCGCGCGGCGAGGTCATAGGGTTCGCGCAGCGCCAGCCACTCCGTGGAGTACTCGCTCATCCGACGCGCTCCAGCAGCCGGGCGAATAAGCCAGCTTGCTGCGGCCACGATGGAAAGGTGGCAGCACGGGCACCGGCCGCGAGACGCTCGCGATCCGCCGGGTTCTCCATGAGCCGCTGCAACGTGTCCGCGAGCGCCTCGATGTCGTCGGGGGCCACGAGCACGCCGGCGGCGGCCGGCACCGTGTCCGGAATCGCGCCCGCGGTCGTGCCGACGACCGGGACGCCATGGGCGATGGCCTCTGTATAGGCCATGCCGTAACCTTCGAACCTCGAGGGCAGCACGAAAAGATCGGCAGAGGCGTAGAGCGGCGCAAGCTGGTCGGAAGCCACAGCGCCGAGCAGGCTGATGCGGTCGGCGAGACCGAGACGCGCGATGTCGGCCTTCACCTGCCGATACGTCTGTGCGCTGTGCCCACAATCACCGGCGATGGCGAGTTGCCACGGCAAATGCCTCAGTCGAGCGAGCGCGGCGACCAGCACATCATAACCCTTGCGTGGGATCACGGAGCCGACCGCCAGCAATTTGACCACGCGTGCGTTCTTACGCGGCGGCACGCGCACGCGATCCGTTCCCGGCTCGATAACGCTGACGCCGCCGCACGGAACCCCGTAGTCCTCGACCAACGCCCGCGCGACCGTCGCGCTTGTGGCGACGACGTGCCGCGCACAGCGCAGCGCCGAGCGCTCGCTCGCGCGCAAGGACGCAGTTTCGCTCGCGCTGAGCTCCGGCTCGAACGCGAGCGGATGGTGCACCAGCGCGATCAACGGATGATTCGCGCGCAACGCCTCCGCGGCATCCGGCAACACGCCGAAGGCGAGTCCGTCGATCACGACCGGGCGATCCGACGGAAGTGCCGATAGTCGCGCGCAGGCCGCGGCACGCGTATCGGCGGTTGGATGCGGAAAGCCCTCGCCGAGGTTGACGACCTCGGCCCGCCATCCGAGCGCCGGAAGCTCTGCGATCATGCGCCGGTCATAGCTATAGCCGCCGGTTGGCGTCGCCAGGTCGCCCGGCACCGCAAAGAACACCTGCCTTACCACAACGACGCCTCGTACCAAGCGCGCGCAACCGGGGACTCCGCCACGGTCACGCGGATCGACTTGAGCGCGCGGCCATCGCGGCCGAGCTTGCCGGCACGCGCGGCCGCCGCGAAGTGATCGAACAGATGTCTGGTTAGGAACTCGGTCGTGGTGTTGATGCCCTTGAACTGCGGCAGCTCGTCGAGATTGCGATAATTGAGCGGTGCGAGGGCCTCCTTGAGCATCTCTTGGGCGCGCGCGATGTCGACCACGATGCCGTGCGCATCGAGCTCTTCCGCAAGAAATGCCACACGAATGACGAAGGTCGCCCCGTGCACGTTTTGAGCCGGGCCGAACAGCTCGCCCCGAAACGAATGGGCAATCATGATCTGGTCGGAGACTTCAACCGCGTACACGGGCAGCTCTCACTCGCTTTCAGCGGCCGCAGGATACCGGATCAGCGGACAGACACCGTCCGCGCTGCAACCGAAAACCGAAGGCAATGTCGCCGGCAGTTCCTCGAACTTTATGGCGGGCATCAGCAGGAGATCGAGCACCGGGGCATCGAGAAGCGCAAGCGCCGCAGTGAGGCGGCGCTGGGGCGTCCAGCGCGAGCGATGGGACGGTGCGACCCGACCGACTTGGCTCGAGACGAGCCGCAGGCGTCGGCTATGAAACGCCTCGCCCAGCGGCGCCGCGACCTCGCCGCTTCCATACCAGCTCAGTTCGACGATGGTCGCCTCCTCGCCCGCAAGGCGAAGCGCATTGGCCAACCCGGCGGCCGTGCCGCTGGCGTGGAACACGAGATCGCAATCTCTCGGCGCGGCTTCGGGCGAGGCAAAGCGGGCGCCGATCGCGTGCACCAGCTCCGCGCGCGAGGAAGCGATATCGACCACCGTAACCTCCGCGGCCGGCAGCCGCGCGCAGAGATGGGCGACCAAAAGGCCTACGAGCCCTCCACCCACGACGGCGATGCGATCGGCCGGCGCAGGCGCGCCATCCCACACCGCGTTGAGTGCCGTCTCCATATTGGCGGCGAGCACGGCGCGTCGCGGCGGCACATGTTCGGGAACGGGAAACACCGCTTCCGCCGGCAAAATGAAAAGGCTCTGATGGGGATGCAAACTAAAAACGATCCGGTTGCGCAGTTCGGCCGCCCCGGCCTCCACCCTGCCGACCGTGGCATAGCCATATTTCACCGGGAAAGGAAAGCTTCCGGCCATCAAGGGCGCGCGCATGCGATCGTATTCGCTCGCCGGCACCCGACCGGCGTGGACGAGCCGTTCGGTGCCGCGACTGACGGCGCCGAACAGGGAACGAACTTGCACCTCGCCGGGCTTGGGCGCGGCAATGGTCTCCTCGCGCAACTCGGCGCGACCGGGTCCCACATACCAGAGCGCTTTGCTCTGCATGTTCGCTCTTGTTGTCCCCTATCCTGCGGACGACGTCCCCGCTCGCCGGTGTTCCACTACACGATAAAGACTAGCACGCGTAAGGCTTTCATCGCATTGGACTTGGCGGCAGGCAGCTATATCCTCAAACGCGCAGAAACCCGCAAAGCCATTTCATGCTGGAACGTTCCCCCCGCGACGCGGTCATCATCGCCGCACCCGCCGCCCTGCCCGCGTGGCGCCCGATACTGTTTTTCCTGTGCGTCGGACTGACGATGACAGGACTGATCTGGCTTGCCGGGGTCGCGCTCTCCCCGGGCGGAATCGGCTTAGTTGACGTCATTCTGCTCGCGCTGTTCGCGGTGACGCTGCCCTGGTACGTGATCGGCTTCTGGAACGCGACCATCGGCTTTCTGATCATGCGCTTTGCGCGCGATCCCGTGGCGGCGGTCCTGCCGGTCGTCGCCCACATCCGCGCAGACGAGCCGATCACCGCATCGACCGCGGTCCTGCTGTGCATCCGCAACGAGCCGCCGGAGCGGATCGTGCGCATGCTCGAGCCGACGTTGCAGGGCCTCGCCGCAAGCGGCGTCGGCGACCGCTTCCATGTCTACGTCCTGAGCGACACTGACGCGCCGAACGTCGCCGCCGCCGAAGACACCTGCTTTGCGGCGCTCGCGGCAGCATGGCGCGAGCGGATCGCCGTGACATACCGCCGGCGCCCGCAAAACCTCGCCTTCAAGGCCGGCAATATCGGCGATTTCTGCGCGCGCTGGGGCAAGGATCATGATTTTGCAATCATGCTCGACGCCGACAGCGTCATGACCGTCGAGCTCGTGCTCAAGCTCGTGCGCATCATGCAGATCGATCCGAGACTCGGCATTCTGCAAACGCTAGTCATCGGAATGCCGTCGGCCAGCCCATTTGCCCGCATTTTTCAGTTCGGGATGCGGCTGAGCATGCGCTCCTACACCATCGGCAGTGCCTGGTGGCAAGGCGATTGCGGGCCGTACTGGGGCCACAACGCCATCGTGCGGATCGCCCCGTTCATAACCCATTGTCAGCTGCCGGTGCTCGGCGAGGACGCGCTGGTCAAAGGTCATGTCCTCAGCCACGACCAAGTCGAAGCGGCGCTGATGCGACGCGCGGGTTACGCGGTGCGCGTGCTGGCGGGCGAAGGCTCGAGCTTCGAGCAGAACCCGCCGACCCTGGTCGAATTCATCCGCCGTGATCTGCGCTGGTGCCAGGGCAACATGCAGTATTGGCATTTTTTGCGCATGCCGGGTTTGCGGCCCGTAAGCCGCTACCAGCTCGCCTTCGCCATCCTCATGTTCCTCGGCTCGCCGGCCTGGGTCGGGCTCTTGCTGATCGGCAGCGCCGCGGCTGCGCTCGCGCCGACGCCGGGTGATTTCATGCGGTGGGACGCCGGAGTAGCCGGTCTTATCCTGGTGCTGGCGATGTGGTTTGCGCCCAACGTCGCAACCGTGATCGACGTGCTGACCCGAGCGAAGCTGCGGCATCTGTTCGGTGGAGGAGTCCGGTTCAGCGCGAGCTTCATGATCACGGTCGTCTTCGTCGTGCTGGTCGCTCCCATCATGTGGACGAGCCACACCCTATTTCTGGCGCGCCTTCTGTGCGGCCGCACCCTCGATTGGGGCGCACAGGCGCGGCACGATCACGAGCTACCGTGGTCGCTCGCGTTGCAGCAGTTTTGGCCGCAAACCCTGGTGGGACTCGCTCCCATCCTCCTGCTGGCGGCCGCCGCGCCCGCGGCCCTTCCCTACGCCTTGCTCGTTGCAGGCGGTCCGCTGCTCTCGATCCCGCTCGCGGTTCTGACCGCCTCGCCTGCGCTCGGACGCACCCTCATTGCCCTCGGACTCGACCGGTTACCGGAGGAGACGATGCCACCGCCCGAATTACGGGCGCTCAAGCTGCCTGCGATCGAGATGTCGCAGGGAGCGTCGTAACCGACCATGCGGGCGGCCTGGTACCGCTCTTGGCACGAGTCTTGGCGGACGGTCCGCGGGGTCGCGCGTTCGCTTCGGACTTATTACGGCGTCAGTGCGGATCGGGCGTCGCTGGACCGCCTTTACGGGCAGTTCGTGCAACCGGGCGATCTCGTCTTCGATATCGGCGCGCATGTAGGCGACCGCACCGCCGCCTTCCGCCGCCTCGGCGCGCGCGTGGTCGCGGTCGAGCCGCAGCCGGCGCTGGTCCGGACGCTGAAGTTTCTCTATGGCCGTGATCGCGCGGTGGCGATCGAACCGGCCGCCGTTGGCCGCAATGCGGGAACGGGTGAGTTCAGCCTCAATATCGACAATCCGACGGTGTCGACGGCCTCGGACGCGTTCCGCACGGCAGCGGATGGCGCGCCGGGTTGGGAAGGACAAGCATGGACCACCGCCATACAGGTGCCGGTGGTCACTCTCGATGCGCTCGTTTCCCGCCATGGGGCCCCCCAATTCATCAAGCTGGACGTGGAAGGTTCGGAAGCGGAAGCGCTCGCCGGCCTCACGCGCCCCTCGCAGGCGCTGTCGTTCGAGTTCACGACCATCCAACGTGGTGTGGCGGCGGCCTGCATCGAGCGGTGTGCCCAGCTCGGCTACGCGCACTACAACGCGGTGCTCGGCGAGCGCCACGCCTTGGTGCACCACCACTGGATGAACGCTGACGAGATCGCCGCCTGGCTTGCCGCCCTGCCGCAGAACGCCAATTCCGGCGACATCTACGCCCGTCTGCCGGGGCGGCGCGCATGACATTGCCGACACTGAGCGGACCGGCCGAAACATCTCCTCCGACGCGCGAATTTCTCGGCCATCCGCGCGGCCTCGCCGTCCTGTTCGCGACCGAAGCGTGGGAACGGTTTTCCTATTTCGGCAATGCCGCGCTGGTCGTGCTGTACATGACGAAATACTTGTTCGATCCCGGCCGTCTCGAGACCGTGTTCGGTCTTGGCGCGATCAAAACGGCGCTCGAATTCTTGTTTGGACCGCTCGAGGCGCAGCCGCTCGCCTCGCAACTGTTCGGCTTCTACACGGGTCTTGCCTATTTCGCGCCGATCCTGGGCGGCCTGGTCGCCGATCGCCTCCTGGGCCGGCACCGCACCATTCTCGTCGGCGGCGTGTTCATGGCGGCCGGCCATTTCATGATGGCCTTTGAAGCCCTGTTTCTCCTCGCGCTGTTGATGCTCATTATCGGCATCGGCGCGTTCAAGCCGAACATCTCGACCCAGGTCGGCGCGCTCTACGCTCCTGACGATCACCGGCGCGACCGCGCCTACTCGATCTTCTACCTCGGCATCAACATCGGGGCGTTCCTGGCCCCGCTGATATGCGGCACCCTCGCCGTTCAATACGGCTGGCACTACGGCTTCGGCGCCGCCGGCGTAGGCATGCTCATCAGTCTCGCCATCTACGTTTGCGGCCGGCGATCGCTGCCGGCAGACGACCCGCCGCACAGCAGCCCGCTCGCGCGCGAGAACAAGCCACTCGAGGGGCACGAGCGGCGCGCTCTGCTCGCCCTCATCGGCACGTGTGCCCTCGTCACGTTGTTCTGGGCGGCCTACGATCAGCAAGGCAACACCGTGCTGCTCTGGGCCGAGGATTTCACCGACCGGTCGATCGACCTCGGCTTTTGGCGCGGCGAAATTCCATCGCCCTGGTTTCTCGCGCTCAATCCGCTCATGATCTTTCTGCTCACGCCGCTCATCGTGCGGCGCTGGGCGCAGCAGGGGCGGCGCGGCACCGAGCCTTTTCCGATCAGCAAGATGGCGTTCGGCTGCCTTTGCGTGGCACTCGCCAACCTGCTGATGGCAGGCGCCGGGTGGGCCACAGCGGGCAAGGCGAGCGTCGCTTGGCTCCTGGGCTACTTCGTGCTTGCCACGATCGGCGAGCTACATGTTGCGCCGGTCGGACTGGCGCTGATCTCGAAGCTCGCCCCCGCCCGAATGACGTCCATCATCATGGGGGTCTGGTTTGCAACCACGCTGCCGGCCGACGTGCTCGCAGGTTTCCTCGGCGGCTACTGGAGCAGCCTAGCGAAGGCGAATTTCTTTCTCATGATCGCGCTCATCGCCGCGCTCGGGAGCGTCGCGCTCTGGATGACGAGCCACATCGTTCAAAAATGGGCAATCCGGGATCGGTGATCAGCAGGTTGTCTGAGCACGCGTCTTAGTGCGTCCAGGGATCACGGCGGTTTGCGGCGAAATTGTCGGCATAGGACATGCCACGCCGCACCGGCGCCTTGGATTTGAAGACCTGGTAGGCAATGCCGTGGCGCTCGCAATAGGCGATCGCCTCTTCGGGTGTGTCGAAACGCAGGTGGACCTGCTGACGCATGTCGCCCGAACTGGTCCAGCCCATCAGCGGTTCGATTTCGCGCGGTTGTTCCGGCTCGTACTCGAGCACCCATTCCTTGGTCTTGGCGGTGCCGGACTGCATGGCAGTCTTCGCGGGCTTATAGATGCGCGCCGTCATGTCAGTCGCTCACCTTGCGCTCGAACAGCCGAGCTATGGTCGGGGCAGCAGGATTTGAACCTGCGACCTGGAGTACCCAAAACTCCCGCGCTACCAGGCTGCGCTATGCCCCGGCGTTGTGCGGCTCGATTACACGGTTCGGTTTGCGCCAGCAAGCTGCGCTTGTCCGCTACAGTTCGGTGGCGCCGGCATTGCCGCCGCTCCCTCCGAACGAAAGTTTCGGCTGCGAGGCACTAGCGCCCGCTGAAGATCCGGTGTGCCACCCGGTCGCCTGGCGCGATGCCAAGCTTTTTGGCGGTGCCGGCGTTCACTTCGAGCACTGCGCGCACCGGCCCGCCGGAGGAAACGAGCGCTTCCGACAGCGGCACCGTGTTCTCCGCAATGCGCATGATGCGCCCGTCGCCACGGATGAAGATCATGTCGAGCGGGATGTAAGTATTCTTCATCCAGAAACTAGTCGGCTGCTCCCGATGGAAGTCGAACAGCATCCCCTGCCCTTCCGGAAGCTCGCGACGAAACATGAGCCCTTTGGCCTGTTCCTCGGGTGTGGAAGCCAGCTCGACCGCGAAGACGTGCACGCCCTTCTTGCTCGCGATCTCGAGCGGCTGCAGTTCGGCTGCCGGGAGGCGTCCGACACTGCCGCCGAGCGGCAGGATGAGGACGGAGAATGCGGTCAGGAGAACAAGCAGGCAACGTTGCATGACAGACGGCCTCGCAGCACGGGCGCCGATCATAGCAAAGACACGGGGCCTTGCAGATTGCGCCGCGGTCCGGAGCCGGCTCGGGCGGAAGGCCGATCCCAGCGGTATTCGCTCGGGTCAGTGCGACGCAGGGCCGGCGGGCGCCCCTTCCGGGCGCACCTCGGCCGCCATCAATCCCTTTGGGCCGGGTCCAAAGCGCACGAGAACGTACTGGCCCGGCCGCAGTTCAGTTAGGCCGAAGCGACGCAGCGTCTCCATATGAACGAAAATGTCGGGCGTGCCCTCGCCGCGGGTCAGGAAGCCGAAGCCCCGCAGCCGATTGAACCACTTGACCTGCGCTCTTTCGAGGCCGCTGGTCGGGGTAACGGTGATGTGGGTGCGCGGCGGGGGCATTTGCGCCGGATGCACCGCAGTCGATTCATCCATGGAGAGGACACGGAATGCCTGCAGACCGCGCGGCCGCTGCAACACCTCGACGACGACGCGCGCGCCCTCATAGGCGACTTGAAAGCCGTCGCGTCGCAGACAGGTCACGTGCAGGAGAATGTCGGGCATCCCGTTATCGGGAACGATGAACCCGTAACCTTTGGAGACATCGAACCACTTGATGGCGCCGCTGAGTTCGATGACGCTCGCCGCCTCGCCGCCGATCTCGCCAGCGGAGCCGCGGTCGGTTGACAAACCGCCACGCGGGCCTTTCGGTCCAATTCCGTCCGACGTCATGACGCCCCAACGCCGCCGCTCAGTCCAGGCGCTTCTTACGTGCGCTTCGAATCTTGGCCATGATGAAGATATCATCCGGCTGCGAACGGAAAAGGCCAAAATGCATCAGAGGTCGAGGGCTGTGTACATCTCGATTACGTGTGGCGAATCAGTGGATGATGAACGGAGATAATACCGTTCCAATGTCTTGGCGTATCACCAAATCGGCAATCTCATCGAATTCCGTCGGTTCGCGATTGATAATTACCAGACCAGCGCCGTTTCGCTTGGCGAGCAAAGGAAATCCGGCGGCCGGCCATACGACCAGCGAAGAGCCGACCGCGAGAAAGAGATCGCAGTCAAGGGTCAGTCGCTCGGCACGCAGCATTTCCTGCTCCGGCATCGCCTGACCGAAGGAGATCGTCGCTGTCTTGATGTGGCCGCCGCAATCGCCGCAGTCGGGCGCCCGTTCGCCGGCGGCGAGAAACTGCTGGCGCACCCACGACAATTCGTAGCGCCTGCCGCAAGCAAGGCATAAGGCATAGCTATTGTTGCCGTGCAGCTCGATGACGTGTTCCGCTGATATTCCCGAGCTTTGATGTAGATTATCGATGTTTTGCGTGATCACCGCCGGTGCCTTGCCGGCACGGTAGAGGCTGGCGAGCGCAAGATGACCGCGCCCGGGGCGGGCGGCGGAAAATTGTGCATCCATGGCAAAACGCCGCCGCCATGCCTCGTCGCGCATGTCCTGGCTCGCGAGGAACTCGTCGAACGGGATCGGCTTATTCTTGGTCCAGAGCCCGCCGGGCGAGCGAAAGTCCGGGATGCCGCACTCCGTAGAGATTCCGGCTCCGGTGAACGGGACGATCACGCGCGCGCCGTCCACGAGCCCCTGTAGTTCGTCGATAGCGGTCTCCAGGTCGGGCGCGATCATGTATGATCCGTTTTACGTTCAGGCGATGCGAAGAGGTCAGTACCCATGAGATATCTGCACACCATGTTGCGCGTTCGCAACCTCGACCAAGCGCTCGACTTCTACTGCAACAAGCTCGGCCTCCAAGAGGTGCGCCGCCGGGTCGACGAGAAGAACAAGTACACGCTGGTCTTTCTGGCCGCGCCGGAGGACGAAGGGCTTGTGGAGGAGAGCAAGCGCACCGGCCGCGATGCCCCGCTGGTGGAACTTACCTACAATTGGGACAGCGAGGACTATGGGGAGGCGCGCTATTTCGGTCACCTCGCCTATGAGGTCGATGATGTTTACGCCCTATGCGAAAAGCTGATGAAGGCGGGCGTCACCATCAACCGGCCGCCACGCGACGGAGTGATGGCATTCGTGCGCTCGCCTGACAAACACTCGATCGAGCTCTTGCAGAAAGGCTCCCCGCTGCCTCCCAAGGAGCCGTGGAAGTCGATGCCGAACACGGGCAAGTGGTGAGGACGCCTTCGCCGGGTGCGGCGCTTCCTTGCCGCACCGTGGAAACGCCTTTATATGTCGCCGGCCTCACGCGCCCTTCGTCTAGCGGTCTAGGACATCGCCCTTTCACGGCGGAAACACGGGTTCGAGTCCCGTAGGGCGCGCCACTTCGGTACAAAACTGGGCACGCCAAAACCGGCCGTTTTTGCTTGAAGCGGCGACGAGCGTGCGCAGCAGTACGCGCGGACATGGCAATATCGACGCGAATGACCCACTGCGGTCATCGCCATCACAAAACCCGACGATCATCTCGTTTTCTTTACCGATGCACTATTTCAGCCACACGCCTTTGTATTGCTTCGCCGTTCCCGCAATCTTCATTCCTTCGGCGGTGGGGATGCCAATAACGGGGGGACCTCTATGCTGCCGAACACACGAGTGACGCAATTATCGGATGGCCGGCGGGTTGAATTTGCGCGGATGGGGAAGGGGACACCGGTCACCGTTTTTGAGGCTGGCGGCGGGATGCGCATGACTACGTGGAAGAAAGTGTTTGCCGAGATTGCTACCTTTACGACTGCGGTTGCCTACAATCGCGCAGGTTTTGGCAGCAGCAGCCCGGCGGAAGCGCCGCGTAATGGCTCCAACATCGTGCGCGAATTGCGCGCATTTCTACAGCACTCCAGATTGGGGCCACCTTACGTGTTAGTCGGCCACTCGCTCGGAGGCCTTTACATGCAGCTCTTTGCCCGTTTGCATCCGGAGGAGGTGGCGGGGCTGGTACTGGTTGATCCAACTCCTCCCTTTCTGGACACGGCGAAGCAACTCGCCGAGAAGGGACCTCTGCTGGGGGCCTTTTGGGGAGCAGTCCTGGGGCGTGTTACGAAAGGCTTTCATGCGCTCGTCGGCCGCGCGGCAATGGAGGAATTAGCTGCGATGGAGCAATCCGCCCAGGCCGTACTGCAATCGCCGACTCTGACTGGCGTGCCGATCATCATATTGATCTCGGCGCGGAAGAGCATTCTTCTATCCCGCCGTCACTCGGAGATCATAAATAACATTCAACGCGGCCTTTTGAGCCTGTTTCCAGGTAGTCAATGGCGCCCGGTCGACTGCGGGCATGCGATACACATAATTCACCCGGGAGTGGTCGTTTCTGCAATTCGAGAGTGCATATCGCGGTGACGGCCGGTCTTGGCCCATCGCATCAATCCCGGGATTGATCGGCACGGCCGCTATCGGGGGGTACCGGGCAAGACCGCCGCGCGTGAGGCCTAGTGCAAGATTGCAGGCCGTCGCAGATTTACCGATTGGAGCGCGTGGCGGGCTGCCGCATCATAGCGCCACGGCGGCGAGAGGTGCCCATCTTCATCGGCCCTGGCGGGCTGCCGCATCATCGGGGGCACGGCGAAAGAATAGTGCCCATCTTCATCGACCGTGGCGCGCCAGTGGTCGTCCAGAATTTCGGTTCGACGGCTGGGTGCCCGGTGGGCCAACGCTATGGCTGCTTGGTCAGCTCCGTGCAGGAGGCGACCCGGGTAGCCTGGGAACGGTGCATGTAGCACCAATCCATGCGGTTCGGAGCCAAGACCGTGCCGACGGTATAGCCATCGTCGTCGACCACCAAGATCGTGTTGTTGCGCGAGACCACGGCTATGAACTTCTCGTTGCCGCGCGGCGAGGAAAACGTGTCGGAGAAACGGCGGCCGTCCTGCTTGTCAACGGTCACCGTGAACGCGACGCTGTTGAGCCGCGGCTCGGTCGATGGCTGCGCAGCATGATGC
>CBFGVM010000041.1:0-15954 GCA_965652015.1 uncultured Alphaproteobacteria bacterium | reverse complement strand
CGATCTGCGCGTCTCACTCGTCCGCCGGTTCCGGCTCCTTGGGGTCCAAGAAGCCCCTGGCTTGCATGCCGAGATGCACCTTGTTCTGAAAACTCGCGTCCTGGCCTTTCGCGAGCAGCTCGGCGTTATCGGCGATGAGGGCGCACAAGGCTTCGACCCACGGCCGCTCGTCCTTGGCAAAATCGTTCAGCACATACGCGTGAACCAAGTCCTTCACACCGGGATGGCCGACCCCGATCCGCACGCGCCGATAGTCATTGCCGATATGGGCCGAGATCGAGCGCAGGCCGTTGTGGCCGGCAATGCCGCCGCCGGTCTTGATCCGCAGCTTGCCGGGCGCAAGGTCGATCTCGTCGTGGAAGACGATGATGTCGGAGAGGCCAAGCTTGTAGAAATGCGCGGCTTCAGCCACCGCGCGGCCCGAGTCGTTCATGTAGGTGCCGGGCAGCAGCAGCAGCGCGCGTTCGCCGCCGAGCGGCCCCTCGGCCGCCACACCCTGAAAGCGCCGGCGCCACGGGCCGATGCCGCGCCGTTTGGCGATCGCGTCCACCGCCATGAAGCCGATATTGTGCCGATTGCCTGCGTAGCGCGAACCGGGATTGCCGAGCCCGACGAGGAGCAGCATGGACGAATCAATTCGTAATTTTTGTCGTGCCCGCGTAAGCGGGGACCCATAACCACCGGCCTCTGGAATATGGGCCCCCGCTTGCGCGGGGACGACGGGGAAGACTCAGCGATCAACCAACCACGGTGCTACTTCTTCTCCGCGGCCGCAGGCTTCTTCTCCGCCGCCGGCGCGGCGGCAGCGGCAGCAGGAGCGCCAGGCGCGCCCGGAGCGCCTGCGGCGGGAGCCGCGCCGGGCGCGGCACCCGGAGCCGCGCCTTCGGCAGGAACACCGGCTTCCGCTGCAGCGGCCGCAGCGGCCGCGGCCGCAGCGGCAGCTTCGGCGGCTGCCTTCATCTCTTCCGCGTAACCCGACGGCGGCACAATGGTGACCAGCGTGTCGTCGAGCCTGCCGACGACACGCACGTTCGGCGGCAACGGGACCTCGTTCAGGTGCTTCGAGTAATTGATCTCAAGTCCAGAAATGTCGACATCGATGGCTTCCGGGATGTGCTCGGGCGAGCACACTACTTCGACGGCATGCGTGACGATATTGACGGTGCCGCCACGTTTGACGCCCGGCGCCTGATCGGCATTCACCACGTGCACCGGGATACGCACGCGGATCTGCGCCCCCTCGCCCAGGCGCAGGAAATCCACGTGCACGGGTAGATCCTTCACCGGATCGAGCTGGAAGTCGCGCGGGATCACTCGCTCCTTGGTGCCGTCGATGTCGAGCTCGTAAATGGTGGTGAGAAAGCGGCCGGCATAAATCCGCTGCTTGAGATCGCCGTGATCGACTGAAATGCTGAGCGGCGGCTTGCCGTCGCCGTAGATCACGCCCGGCACGCGGCCAGCGCGACGCTCGGCGCGGGCAGCCCCCTTGCCGGCCTGCGACCGCGCCGCTGCTTTCATCTGCTTGACGCTCGCCATGATGCAAATCCTCGTGCACGAATCGGCCGCCAAGACGCCGCGGCCTATGGCGCCGCAGTGCCTCGAGGTTTTGGGCTGCGGCTGTGTTCGTACCAGCGCGCGCCGCGCCGGCGATCCCGCGCGCTTATAGCGAGCGCGACAGGGAAAGACAAGAAAGGGCCAATGCCGCCGCTTGCGCAGAAAACGACGTCAGACCAAGTGGTTACGGATTGCTGCCGGATCCGAGCTTGGCCTCCAGCGCGGCAATGCGCGCCTTCAAGGCCTCGTTCTCCTCGCGCGCGATGCGGGCCATTTCCTTGACCGCCTCGAATTCCTCGCGCTTGACCACGTCGAGGTCGCGCAAGATGCGCTCCGCTTGATTGCGCACCATGGTATCGAACTCGCGCCGCACGCCCGAAGCGACGCCGGCCGCGTCGTTCATCAGTCGCGCCATCTCGTCGAAGAAACGGTTGGTGGTCTGGGTCATCGCTGGTCTCGGGTTCGACTGCAAACGCTGGCACAAGAATGGGGACGGTTTGCTCCGCCCGCAAGGGCGGGCGGTACGCGGCTCTTTTACCCCGTCACTGGGCCGATCTCGGAAGAGAGGGCTTTGAGATAATGCCGCAGAGCGACGCACCATCGTCGACAGTGGCTTGACTTCGTCGGCTTGCTGCCCGCATCACCCCGGGTGACGCGAGTCGCCGATGTCGCTTTACGCCCTCCCCTTCCCCGCCATCGATCCAGTGCTCATCAGCTTCGGGCCGGTCGTCATCCGCTGGTATGCGCTCGCTTACATCGTCGGGATTCTGTTGGGCTGGCTCTACGCGCGCGCGATCATTCGCCGCGAGCAGCTGTGGGCCTCGCCGGTGCCTATGACCGTCAACGATTACGATGACTTCGTGCTGTGGGTGACGCTCGGTATCATCTTGGGCGGGCGGCTCGGCTACGTGCTCTTTTATAATCCGGCTTATTTCGCCGCACACCCGCTCGAGACGTTGCAGCTCTGGAAGGGCGGCATGTCGTTTCACGGCGGCTTTCTCGGCTGCGTGCTCGCCGTCGTCTGGTTCGCGCGTCATCGCGGCCTGTCCATCCTTTCGCTCGGCGACATCACCTGCGCGGCGGGAACGATCGGGATCTTTCTCGGCCGCATCGCCAATTTCATCAATGGCGAGCTTTGGGGCCGACCGACCGACGTGCCGTGGGCGATGGTGTTTCCGACCGGCGGGCCGGTGCCGCGCCACCCGAGCCAGCTGTACGAGGCGGCGCTTGAAGGGTTGCTGCTGTTCGTGCTGCTTACCGCCTTCATCCGCGCCGGCGCACTCAAGCGGCCGGGCTTCATCCTGGGCGCCTTCAGCTTCGGCTATGCCGTCGCGCGCTCGATTTGCGAGCATTTTCGCGAGCCGGATCCCCAACTCGGCTTCCTGTGGGGTGGGTTGACGATGGGCACGCTGCTATCGCTACCCTTGATGCTCGCCGGCATCGCGCTCATGGCGGCGGCCCTGCGCAAGGAGGCGGCACGGCGGACATGACGGAAATGGCCTCGCTCGAAGCGGAAATTCGACGGCGCATCAGAGTCGGCGGCCCGATGGCGGTGGCGCAATACATGGAGCTTTGCCTCACCGATCCTCAACGCGGTTACTACGCGCGGCGCGACCCGTTTGGTGCCGCCGGTGACTTCATTACCGCGCCCGAGATCAGCCAGATGTTCGGGGAGCTGATCGGCCTGTGGGCAGCCGCCACCTGGCGCGCGATCGGCTCGCCCGGAGCGTTCAATCTGGTCGAACTCGGCCCCGGCCGCGGCACCATGATGGTCGACGTGTTGCGGGCGGCGAAGGTGATCCCGGATTTCCGCGCCGCCGCCATCGTGCATCTGGTCGAAATCAGCCCGGCGCTGGAGCGCCTGCAGCGCCAGGCCCTGGAGGGGCGCGAGGTGCCGTTATCATGGCATCGCTCGATCGAGGACGTGCCGGAGGGGACGTTGATCGTGCTCGCCAACGAGTTCTTCGATGCTCTGCCGATCCATCAGGCCGTGATGTGCGCCGACGGCTGGCACGCGCGGGTGATCAAGATCGGCGAGGACGACAAGCTGCATTTCAGCATCGATCGGGATCCGATCCCGCTGTTCGACAAGCTTCTGCCGAGCCGATTGCGCGCCGCCAAGATCGGGGAGATTTTCGAGTGGCGCTCCGACACCATCGCGCTCGAGATCGGACGCCGGGTCGTGCGCCGCGGCGGCGCCGCGCTGATCATCGATTACGGTCACAGCGAGAGCGCCATCGGGGATACTTTACAAGCCGTCGGCGGCCACCAGTTTGCCGAGCCCCTGCTCGCCTCGGGTCTGGTCGATCTCACCGCGCACGTGGACTTTGAGGCTTTGGCGCACGCGGCCGAAGGCATGGGCGCGCGGGTGCACGGGCCGGTGCCGCAAGGCGAATTCTTGCGCCGGCTCGGTATCGAGCAGCGCGCGGCGGCGCTCAAGGCAGCGGCGCCGCCCGATTACGCCGGCACTATCGATGCGGCCTTGGTGCGCCTCACCAGCGAGGACCGTACCGGCATGGGCCGCATGTTCAAGGCCATTGCGGTGGCGGATCCGAAACTCGAGCGCCTGCCCGGCTTCGACCCGTGAACAAACGTCGAGTGCAAACGATGCCGGCAAGAGTACGCGCAACCGCAAAGGCGGGCATGAGATGATGGCCGGCATGCTACAGGCCGCCTCGCTCGGTGCGCTCGCCCGCGTCCGCCACGGCTTTTTCACCCGCGAAGGCGGCGTGTCCGATGGGGTCTATGCGAGCCTCAATGGCGGGCCCGGCTCCGATGACGTGCCCGCAAACGTGGCCGAGAATCGCACGCGCATGGCGGTGGCGCTCGGGGTGCCGCCGGATCGCCTGCTCACCGCCTACCAGGTGCATTCGCCCGACGTGGTGACGGTGGACCGGCCGTGGCGGTGGCAGGAGCGCCCCCGCGCGGATGGGATCGTGACCGCCGTGCCGGGGCTCGCCATCGGCGTAACCACCGCCGATTGCGCCCCCGTCCTGTTCGCCGATGAAACGGCTGGCGTGGTCGGCGTGGCCCATGCCGGCTGGCGCGGCGCCGCCAGCGGCGTGCTCGAGGCGACGATCGCCGCCATGGAACGGCGCGGGGCGGACCGCGCGCGCCTTTCAGTCGCGCTTGGACCGACCATCCGCCAGCCGAGCTACGAGGTCGGGCCTGAATTTGTCGCTCGTTTCACGTCCGAAGACGCGAACAACGAACGATTCTTCCTGCCGTCGCCACGGCCGCAGCACGCCCTCTTCGATCTTCCCGGCTATATCGCCGCCCGCCTCGCCGCAGTCGGCATCCGCCGATTTGAGGATCTCGGACATTGCACCTACGCCGATACGAGGCGGTTTTTCAGCTACCGACGTTCAACCCACCGCAACGAGCGCGACTATGGGCGCCACGTCAGTGCCATCGCGCTCGCCCGGTAGCGCCGTCGCCGCTGTTGACCCGGAATTCCACCCGGCGGCAGGCAGAAGCGATGTGGATTAGGCGTGGAAGGAGGTCTACCGAGCGCGGCTAGGCACTCCAACCAAGTGAATCAGCGGGACAAGTCTCGGGCGCCGTGCCCCGTCATATTGCCAGCCTTACCGCCTCCTTGTTATCAGGGCGCCGCGAGCGTGCGAAGCCTCTCGCCAGGAGCCAGCGATGCGGCCCAATAATGGAGCGATCAAGCTAGTCGCCGGCAACTCCAATCCTGCGCTTGCCGACGCGATCGCCGCCTACCTGGCGACCCCGCTGACCAAGGCGGTAGTGCGCCGCTTCGCCGACATGGAAATCTTCGTCGAAATTCAGGAAAACGTACGCGGCACGGATGTTTTCGTCATCCAGTCGACGTCGTATCCGGCCAACGACAATTTGATGGAATTGCTGATCATCATCGACGCGCTTCGCCGCGCGTCGGGGCGGCGTGTCACCGCCGTCATTCCCTATTTCGGTTACGCGCGGCAGGACCGCAAACCGGCGCCGCGCACCCCGATCTCGGCCAAGCTCGTGTCCAACCTGATCACCCGCGCCGGCGCCGACAGGGTGATGACGCTCGACCTTCACGCCGGCCAGATCCAGGGATTCTTCGACATCCCGACCGACAACCTCTATGCCGCGCCGATGATGGTGCGCGACATCAAGGAGCGCTTCGACATCGGCAAGGTCATGGTGGTCTCGCCCGACGTCGGCGGCGTCGGCCGCGCCCGCGGGCTCGCCAAACGCATCAACGCGCCACTCGCTATCGTCGATAAGCGACGCGAGCGCGCCGGCGAATCCGAAGTGATGAACGTGATCGGCGAGGTCGAAGGTTACACCTGCATTCTGGTCGACGACATCATCGATTCCGGTGGCACCGTGGTGAACGCCGCCGATGCGTTGTTGGACAAGGGCGCGACCGAGGTCTACGCCTATATTACCCACGGCGTGCTCTCCGGCGGCGCCGTCGCCCGCATCACTGCGTCGCGGCTCAAGGAGCTGGTCATCACGGACTCGATCCAGCCCACCCAGGCGGTCAAGGTGGCCCGCAATATCCGCACGCTTTCGGTCGCCAGCCTCATCGGCGAGGCCATCGGCCGCACCGCGGCCGAAGAGTCCGTATCGAGCCTATTCGACTGATAGGACTCAGGAATCGGGAATCCAGACTCAGGACAGGACGATTCCTGACTCCTCGCTCCTGATTCCAGACTCCCAAAACCTGATGATGGAACCTGTGGAGAAAATGAGTCCGTCCGTCGAGATATCCACTAATCAGTCGCCGCGGCTGAATCCGATTGTGCTTTAGCCACTGGAATCAATGGGGTTATATTCGACTCGTCAGGTGATTCGCCCCGGAGCGCTTGTCCAGCTCCACCGGGGACTGCGTGAGCAGCGGCGTGGTGTGCGTGCGATCGATTGCGCATCCCATGTCAAGGTGGAGACCAAGCATGGCCCTCATCGAATTCGCCGAACAACCCCAGGGCAATCCGCTCGAAGTCGTCGAGCGGGTGGCCGCCACGAATGGCTGGTCATTCGAGCGTGCGGGCGAGGACGAGATCACGATACTCGCCACTGGGAAATGGACCGACTACCAGGTCTCCTATACCTGGATGTACGACATCGAGGCGCTGCATCTCGCCTGCGCCTTTGAGCTGAAAGTGCCGGAGCGCTGCCGCAGCGAGGTGCAGCAACTCATCTCGCTGATCAACGAGCAGATGTGGGTTGGACATTTCGATCTTTGGACCCGGGACGGCCTCGTCATGTACCGGCACGCCCTGGTGCTTGCCGGCGGTGTTGAAGCCTCGGGCCGGCAATGCGAGGCGTTGCTCGCCACCGCGCTTGATGCATGCGAACGGTATTTCCCCGCCTTTCAATTCGTCGTGTGGGCCGGCAAGCCCGCGCGCACGGCGCTTGATGCCGCCATGTTCGATACCCAAGGCCAGGCGTAAGCGCCTCAGCTACGGCTGTCACTCCGGGGCGCCGCAGCGCAGGCAAGTTTACGCAGCCTGCGCAGGCTTGGCTGCGTTGCGGCGAGCCCGGAATCCATAACCACAGATCTTGCGGTGTGAGACCCATCGTGCCCTCCTTTCGCGGCCGGGGGTTATGGATTCCGGCCCTCGCTTCGCTCGGCCGGAATGACGGAGAGTCTTATGAGCACATCTACGTCGCAGGGCCCCCTGGGGGATCTGTCCGGAACCATCCTTCTCGCCGGCGCCGGCAAGATGGGAAGCGCCATGCTGGAGGGCTGGCTGGCGCTCGGGCTTGCTCCCGGGAACGTCGCGGTCATCGAGCCGCAGCCCAGTCGTGACATTCTAGCGCTCCGTGAGCGCGGCCTGCGCCTCAATCCCGCCCGCGATGCGGCCGGCGACATCGCCGCGCTCGTGATCGCGGTCAAGCCACAGGTCGCCGACGAGGCCCTCCCGGCGCTGAGTCAGTTCGTGGGCGGCACGACGGTGGTTGTGTCCATCATGGCCGGTCGAACCTTGCGATTCCTCGCCGACGGCTTGCCGCAGGCCGCGCTTGTTCGCGCCATGCCGAACACGCCCGCCGCGATCGGCCGCGGCATCACGGTCGCGGTCGCCAATCCGCGCGTCTCGCCCGACCAGCGCGCGCTCGTCGACGCGCTCCTATCCGCGGTCGGCGCGGTGGAATGGATCACAGACGAGGCCCTCATGGACGCCGTGACCGCTCTCTCAGGCTCCGGACCCGCCTACGTGTTCCTGCTCGCTGAAGCGATGGCGCACGCGGGCGCCGCCGCCGGCCTGCCGAGAGCGCTCGCCACCACACTCGCGCGCGCCACGGTCGCTGGCGCTGGCGAGCTGCTCCATCGCTCACCCCTCGACCCCGCAACTTTGCGGCAGAACGTCACGTCACCCGGAGGCACCACGGCTGCCGCGCTGGAGGTGCTCCTGGGCGAAGGCGGCCTCGAGCGGCTGATGACCGAGACCATCGCTGCGGCGACGAAACGATCGCGCGATTTGGCGGGATGAGTGGCTCGCGCGCGCGGGCTCGGGGTTGCGGAGGCCTAGAAGGTCCCACGTTCCCCGCCTACATTGGTTGCATGGGGGAAATCAGTTCAGGAGCTTGGTCATGGCTCGCAAGCCGTCGCGCAAGTCAGCCGCCCGACCTGCATCGCGCAGCAGCAAGTCCGAGCGCGAGCGCATCATCGACGCGTTCATGGCGCTGCTCGCTGAAAAGTCGATCGAGCGGATCGGTTTTGCCGAGATTGCAAGGGCCGCCGATGTCTCGCTCGCCGATCTGCGCGCCACCTTCCCTTCGACTCTCGCGATTCTCGCCGCGCAGATAAGGGAGACCGATCGCGCGGTGCTCGCCGGCGGCGATGCCGACATGGCCGAGGAGCCCCCGCGCGAGCGTCTGTTCGACGTGTTGATGCGGCGACTCGAAGTGCTCGCGCCTCATAAGGCCGCGGTGCGCTCGCTGATGCGTTCGGCTACGCGCAATCCCGGTCTCGCGTTCGCCCTGAACTCGCTCGCCGTGCGCTCGCAACAATGGATGCTGACCGCCGCGGACATCAGCGCCTCGGGGCCACGCGGCATGGTGCGCGCGCAGGGACTGGCGCTCTTGTTCGGGTCGGTGCTGCGCACATGGATCAACGACGAGGATCCCGGCCTTGCGCGTACCATGGCAGCGCTCGACCGCGCCCTCGCGCGTGGACAGCGCTGGTCGGGTTTCTTGGACGATCTTCTCCGGGTACCCGCCGCCGTCTGCCGCGTGCGCCCGCGCCGGCGACGCAGCGCGGAGGACGAGGACACGGTCGCGGTCTAGAGCTAGTGCCGGTGGCGCCGGGGCGCCTGCGTTGGCGTCGCCTCGCCCACGCGATCGCTCTCGAATCGCAGCAGCTTGACCACGCGATCGCGTACCGCGCCGGAAAGGTCCATCCGCAGCGCCCAGTCGCCGTACATTTCGAGCACGATGCGCGCCCGATATGTGCCCTTGTTCTGCTCTTCGGTCGCCTTCACCGGCCGCACATTATGCGCGCCCGGCATCGAAGGCATGTCCGCCCCCACCATCAGTGTGAGGCCGGACAAAGGCTCGCCGGTACGGGAGTTGGCGAGCTTGATGATGCAGTCGTATTGCAGCTTCTCGGTCGGCTGGCAGCTGACGTCGGCCTTGGCCCGGATCTGCGCATGCGCGGTTTCGAGACCGCAAAGCGCAATCATCGCGAGCGTCGTCAAGACGTAAGGTGCTGACTTCACGGCCATTCTGCAGTCGCTCAGGCGCTCGTTCCCCTCGGTTTCAGGCTCGACCGCCGTGCCCACAGGGAAACGCGCCGCCAGCCACGGCCGATGTTGTGCACCACCATCTCGTCGAGCAGACCGCGCGGGCGTACGATCAACAGCAAGGCGACGAGCCCGCCGAAGATGATCATGCGATACCCGGCCAATGCTCTGATGGATTCCAGCAGGCCGATGTCGATCAGAACGCCGAGGAGCGGACCGAACGCGGTCCCCAGCCCGCCGATCAAGCCGTAGGCGAGGCTGTGAACGCCAAGCATGATGTCGAAAATGCGCGGCTCCACATAAGTCGTCAGGTGGGCATAAAGTCCGCCGCCAATTCCGGCAAGCATCCCGGCGATTCCGGCGGCGAGCACCTTGTAGCCCGCGACGGGAATTCCCTGCAATTCGGCGAGCGTTTCATCCTGGCCGATCATCCGGAAGACTACACCGAGCCGCGAGCGTTCCAGCAGCATGAATCCCAACATCGTCGCCGCGAGTAACGAATAGATCAGCAGCAGGAACTGAGAGGCGTCGATACCGTGGTCGAAGATGTAACGGATGTTGCGAAATCCGTCGGCGCCGTTGGGCCCAGTCAACTCGCCGTCGATCAAAATCTGATAACGGAACAGCTCGAATAGAATCCGCACCATCTCCGCGAACGCCAAGGTGGCGATCGCGAAGTAGAGGCCGTGCAGTCGTAGCGTCGGCACACCAACCAGCAGCGCCGCGGCACCGCTGGCCGCCGCGCCCCAAACGAGGGCCGCTGTCAGCGACCAGCCCCACAAGGCGGTCGCTATACCCGCAGCATATGCTCCGATCGCGAAGAAGGCCTGCTGGCCGAAAGAAATCTCTCCGGTCAGCAGCAGCAGATAGGCGGACAGCGCGACGAACGAGACGACGCCGATATTGGACAATACCCCGATGAGATAGTCGTCCATGGATCAAGCCTTTGGCAGCATCGCGGGTTCCGGCGTGCCGCCGAGCAGCCCCCGCGGACGCACCACCAGAAATGCAAATAGCATGACATAAGCGACGAGATCGCGAATCTGCGGCCCGAAGTACCATTGGCTGTTGGCCTCCACGATGCCCAGCAGCAATCCACCGACAACCGCGCCAGGCACGGATCCGAGTCCCCCGATCATCATGGCGATCAGGCCCTTCAATGTCGCCCACATGCCGAACATCGGCGTGACCTGTTGGTCGACCGCGAGCACGAGGAAGCCGGCAGCGCCACCGACCGCGGAGGCGCCCGCGAATGCCAGCAGCACGGCCGTTCGTACATTGATCCCGACCAGATGGGCTGCGACCGGATTGCCGATGATGGCGCGCAAGGCGAGGCCAAATCGGGTGCGATACAGCGCAAGATGCACGGCCGCCGCCAGTGCGAGCGCGCAGACCAGCATAACGAGATGATCGACACGTACCAGGAAGGGCCCGAGTTCGAGTGGCGCGGCGGTTGCGAGCGGCGGGAACGGGTAGGTGTGGCGGGGCAAGACCAGGATTGCCGCCTGTTCGAGCTGCATCCAGATCGCGAAGCTGGACACCATCGATGCGATGGCGGCGCCGGCTTTCATGGGCGCGAAACAGAGCCGCTCGACATAGATGCCGGCAATCACCGCCCCGATAACCACGGCGCTTGCCACCGCGAACGGCCCGGCGCCGTAGTACATATAGAGGATGGTTCCGAAATAGCCGCCAATCATGATGGACGGGCCGTAGGCCAAATCGAGCCTGCGCATCACGCCGAAAATCAGGGTAAAGCCGAGCGCCAGCAGCCCGTAGGACGAGCCGATCATCACGCCGTCGATGGTGTTCTGGATGAGGTCGATCATCGGCCTCTACTGCGGTTGCGTCAGCCGGCCGCGCGGCGCGTCCCCAAATAGGCGCGTTGGATGACCTCGTCTTCGGCCAGCTGGCCGGGCACTCCCCTGAACGTGATGCGCCCCTGCTCCATCAGCAAGAATCGATGAGCCACCTGCAGCGCCATGTGCGCGTTCTGTTCGACCAGGAAGATAGTGGTTCCATCGCGATTGAGCTCGCGGACGATATTGAATATGTCCGCGACGATCAGGGGCGCGAGCCCCAACGACGGCTCGTCCATGAGCAGCACGCGCGGCCGCGACATGAGCGCGCGGGCGACTGCAAGCATCTGCTGTTCTCCGCCGGAGAGAGTGCCCGCCAATTGCTCGGCCCGCTCGTTCAAAAGTGGAAACCGGGCATACATCTGCTGGAGATCGGCATCGATGCCGATCTTGTCGTTGCGCTGATAGGCGCCCGCGAGCAGATTTTCGCGCACGCTCATCTGCGGGAAGACGAGCCGGTTCTCGGGCACGAGCGCGATACCATGCCCGACGATTCTGGCCGGCGACAGTCCGACCAACTCGGTGCCGGCGAGACGGATAGAGCCGCGACGCGGATGCAAGAGACCGGCAATTGTCATCATCAGCGTGGTCTTGCCCGCGCCGTTGGGTCCGAGCAGGCAGGTAATTTTTCCGGTCTCGACCTGCAGCGACACGCCTTTCAACGCGTCGATCTTGCCATATGCGGTGACGAGATCGGATATGTCGAGCATCTCACCCCTCATGCGACCGCGGCGGTGCCGAGATAGGCCTCGCGCACCGCAGAGTCGGCCTGCACGGAAGCCGGCGTTCCTTCCGCGATCTTCTGGCCGAAATTGAGCACAGCGACGCGGTCTGCCACGGACATGACCAGTTCTACATGGTGCTCGATCAAGAGCGCGGTGACGCCGTCCTGGCGCAGCTTGCGGATTCGGCCGTCGAGTTGATCGACTTCCTCAGCGTTCATGCCCGCTGCCGGTTCGTCGAGGAGCAGCAAGGCTGGCTTCGCAGCGAGAGCGCGAGCGAATTCGAGCCGCCGCTGCTCGCCGAATGCCAGATTGGCTGCCAATTCATCTCGCTTGTGCGCAAGATCGAAAAACTCGAGGGTGCGGTTGATCTCCTCCCACGCGCCGCTCGAGCCGCCGAGCCAACGCCGGAGAAAATTCTGATTGCGCTGCTCGCCGGAATTCTGCGCAACCCAGAGATTCTGCCAAACCGTCAATTGCCCGAACAGGCGTATGTTCTGGAACGTGCGCGCAATTCCGCGCGTCACACGCGCATGCGGCGGCATACGAGAAATGTCAGCGCCGTTGAAGACGACGCGGCCTGCGGTGGGTGGAAGCAAACCGCAGATCAGATTGACGATCGTGCTCTTGCCCGAGCCGTTCGGGCCGATGAGGCCGACGATTTCGCCGCGCGCAACAGTCAGATCGATGCCGTCGACCGCGCGGACGCCGCCAAAATGCTTGGTGAGTCCCTGCAGATCAAGCAACGTTGCGATCCTTTCTCGGGACGATCAGCCGCTTGACGGCAAGCATGGTCCCGGCGTCGAGCAATCCGCGCGGGCGCACATTCATCGCAAGCACGATCAACCCGCCGAACAGAAGATTGCGCCAATCGCCCATGAAGCGAAGACCTTCGATCAGGAAGCCCTGGATGAAGATGACGGCGAGCAGGGTTCCGAACACATTGGAAAGACCGCCGAGAATGGGATAGGCGATGGCGAAGGTCGCCAGCACGACGCCGAACTGGACATGCTCGATATGCGTCGTGTAATGCGCGAAAATGCCGCCGCCGATGCCGGCGATTACGCCCCCGATCGTCATCGCGGAAACCTTCACGGCAGTAATGTTGATGCCGGTGCTTTGTGCGGCGAGCTCGTCCTCGCCGACCGCACGTAAAACGGCGCCAGCGCGCGATCGGTCCAGCCACCACACGCCGGCCATCACCAAGGCGACCACCGTCCAGATGAAGAGCATGACGTCGAGCGTCGTCCAGCCATTCTCGGGAAAGTAGCGGATCTGGCGGAAACCTTCGGCGCCGTGGGGCCCGAGTTTGAGATTTCCTGCCTGCACCTGATAGGTGAAATTGAAAAAGAACAGACGTACGGCCTCTCCGAATGCGATGGTCGCCACCACGAGCATCAGGCCCTTCACCCGCAAGGCGGGGAACCCGACTGCGCAAGCCATCGCGCCGGCGACCACGGCGGATACGCCGAGGGCGGGGACGAGCGGCCATTGTGCGAGCACCGTGAGCATGCCAGCGACGTATGCGCCGATCGCGAAGAAGCCGGCCTGGGCGAGGCTGACTTGGCCGGTGAGCAGCACGCAATAGGCGGACAGCCCGAGCAGCGTATGGACGCCGATGATCTGCATAAGTCCGAGGTAGAAATCCATCGGGTTGCGCCCCGCCGTCAATCGCGTCCGACCGGCATCGCGAACACGCCGCCCGGCCGGAATATGAGGAAAGCAAAGAGCAACAGCATGATGTAGAGATCGCGCTCCGATACCCCGCGGAAAAACTGGAAGACGTTTTCAAGACCGCCGACCACGAGACCGGCGATGATGGCGCCCGGGATGCTGCCGAGCCCTCCGATCACGGTCACGATCAGCCCTTTGACGGTCAAAGGCAGTGAAAGCAGCGGCGACAGCATGCCGATGGCCGCCCCCGTCATGGCTCCGGCAATGCCGCCGACCACGCCTGTAATGACGAATGTGAGAACATTCACGCGCGTGATGTTGATGCCGCAGAGCTCCGATGCCGTGGGCTGCTGCGAAACGGCGCGAGTGGCGAGGCCGAGTCTGGTCCGATAGAGCAACAGCAGCAGCACGACCATGCAGGCGCAGCTCAGAGCGAACACGAACATCAGATCGCCGCGCAGATTGAACGGCCCCACCGGAACGATCACATCGGAGAACAGCGCCGGATAATTGAGCGGAACGCCGGCCGTCGTGTGCACGATGATTTCGTCGATCAGGAGCAGCAATCCGACGGTGGACATCAAGGTTGCCAGCGGATTGGCGAGCGGAATGAACTTGAAGCCAACGAGATAAATGAGGCCGCCGATGACACCGCCTGCCGCCGCCGCCGCCAGGAATACGAGGATGGCGGGCGCCTTGATACCGGCGACGATCAACAGGCTCGCATAAGCGGCTCCAATCGAGGCCGCGGCATAGGACAGGTTGATCTTGTGCATCACGCCGAAAACGAGCGTGAAGCCGATTCCCAGCAATGCATATGTCGCGCCGAACAGCACGCCATCGGCAACCGACTGCACAGCGTCGATCAGGTCAAGAGCGTCCACGTCGATGGCCGGAACTGATCAGTACTGACCAATGATTGACGCCAAGGTGGCTGATTGAACAGGCAAGACGGCGGACCGCCAGTGCGGCCCGCCGAAATGCCAGAGGCCGTCAGGACGATGGCTTGTGCAGGACCAGCCAGCTTCCATCCTTGGCATGGACATAGAGGAACGGCTTGATGGCTTCACGATCAGGCGTGCGTCCGACCTTGCCCAAGAGGCCGTTCGTTTCTTTCAACGCCGCCAAGCCTTCACGCATCTTGTTGCGATCGGCCTGCACGGTGTCGGGCTTCGCCATGATCTTCTGCTGCTCGATCACGTCCTTGAGGATGAACATGATCTCGTAGGCCGCGGCGCTGTGCAGATCGGCGCTTCCACCGAACTTGGCGACGTTCTCGGCCGCTTTCTTAGCCTCCGGCGTCACCGGCGCGAAGCTCGTCGGAATGATGATGCCTTCCGCCTGCTTGGCGCAGCCCTGCAGCGTTTCGATGCTGGACGAGCTGGTGAGGCCGATCAGGAGCTTGGGCTTCACACCTTGACGTTCCATCTCCTTGAGCACGCCGCAGGTCGTGAAGGGATGCGCCGAGATCGCGACGATATCGGCATTGGCGCGCTTCATGTCGCGGACCTGGGTCGAGAAGGTGGTGTCATTGAGCAGCCATTCGGATGTACCGAGCAGCTGAAAGCCGTTGGCGTCGGCTTGTGCCTTCATAACGCCGTAGGTCGCATTCGAATGTGCGAAATCCTTCTCAACGCCGCCAAAGATGGTCTTCAGGTCCGGATGCTGGGACTTCAGCCACGCGAACAGAGACTTGTACATCTCGAATTCGCTCGGCACGTTGCGGAACGACCACTCGGAGATTTTGGCAAGTCCGCCCTTAGCGGCCACGTCGGCAATGATGGGGAATTGCAGGCCGCTATCGGACGCGTCGCCCACTTTCTTCTGTAGGATCCCGAAAAGCGATTCGGCGACGTTGGAGCAGGTCGGCCCGACCGCAATGAAAGCGTCGGTCGAGGCGATGCGGCGCACGACCGAAATGCCTTCCTCGGCGTTGCAACGGTCGTCGAGGAATTCGACGGTCAGCTTGGCTTTGCTTCCGTCGCCCAGTGTGACGCCACCGGCCTTGTTGATCTCCTCCGCGCCGGCCTTCATCGCCGCTTCGCTGTTGATGCCGAACACGCGGACGACGCCGGATTTGGCGCCGAAGCCGGTGATCTTGACTGTGCGCTCCTGGGCAACCGCGCCCTCGCTTGCAAACAGCGCGGGGACGGCAAGCAGCGTCGCAAATGCGGCAGTCAGAACTTTCATGGGATTCCTCCAGCTGAAGCGTTGAGCGATTTTCGCTCTTCTTGTTGGTAGGTGAGCCTAACATATGTTCGATCGGTTGCGCCACGAAGCATTGTCGAGCCGTCGCGAGACCGGTTCGAACCGCAGCTTCGACCCGAAAGCGCGGAATAAAGTTCAACGCACTGCAGCATGCAAGGCGTTATGATACATGTCGAAGCCGACGTTAAGCGACTTCCTGCAGCCCAATCGCGCCAAGGGAGGAAGAACGTGGCCCAA